>CALEMO010000001.1 GCA_937910825.1 uncultured Solirubrobacterales bacterium
GGCATGTCTACGGCGTAGCTGGTTCGGCTTTCTTGTTTTCAGAAGCCCAGGCCGCGATCTCCCCCGAGCCACTGATCCATTCGCCCTGGTCGGTTTCCAGGGCAGGCACCCAGGAGCTGCCGGTGGCGTCTTCAACCAGTTTGCGCTTCGGCGTCTGCAGCGCCCTGGGCACTGCGCCGAAGCTATGAGTCTTCACGACTTCGGGCTTGAACCCGGCCTCTTCAAGCGCAAGCAGTGCATCCCGGCAAGGATGTTCCCTCCCGAGAGGCACCTGAAAAGTTCCCCAGCAAACGTAGAGCTTCAAGTCTTCATCTCCTATGGCTGTTCCGTGGGACGGATCAGCACTTCGTTTACCGACACATGCGCCGGCCTTGTTACCGCGTACTCGATCATGTCAGCTATGTCGTGCGAAGTCAGCGTAGTCATGTTGGCCCAGCGTTCCTTCACCACCTGACGAATCTCCGGACGATTGTGATCAACCAGTTCGGTAGCGACAGCTCCGGGCTCGATGATCGTGACCCGCACACCCTTGCGGCTCACCTCCTGGCGGAGTGCCTCGCTTACCGCACCCACGCCGAATTTAGTCAGGTTGTAGACACCGGCCCCCGCGTTGGCCGTACGTCCGGCGACCGAGCTGATGTTGACCACGTCGGCGATCTCCCTCTGCGAGGTTTTTGCTGCGTCCATCAGGTGCGGCAGCGCGGCGTGCGTCGTATACATCAGGCCCTTGAGGTTGATGTCGATCATGCTGTCCCACTCTTCGGTGGGAGCTCCGTGGATCGGTCCGAGCATCATCAGTCCGGCGTTGTTCACAACGATGTCCAGCCGGCCGAAATCACCGACCGTGCGCTCGACGGCAGCAACCACCTGGTCCTGATCCCTAACGTCGGCTTCGATCGAGAGAGCAGTATGTCCCTGGCCGGCGATCTCCTTGGCGATCTTTTCAAGGCGCTCGACGCGGCGTGCGACCATCGCGACCTTGGCCCCCTGCGCCGCGAGGCTCCTCGCCGTCGCCTCTCCGATGCCGCTGCTGGCGCCCGTCACCAATGCGACCGTGCCACCCAATCTCCCGCTCATGCCAAACCTTTCTTACCTTTCAGGGCAATCTAGCGCGCGGTCGCTCCCACTCGCGCCGCAAGGCATATCCTTGTCCCTTGGCTCCGTTCACTCCTAGCCCCGAAGTCGCACGCAGAGTCGCCATGGTTGACATCGGAACCAATTCGACCAGGCTACTGGTCGCCGACGTACTTGGCGGCAGAGTCGAAGAAGTAGAGCGCCGGAACCGGGTAACCCGCCTCGGTCGCGGCGTCGATTATTCGGGCCAGCTCGCCGCCGAAGCGATCGACGATGTCTGCGAGACGATCGCCGAATACAAAGCGGTTATCGATGAGTTCGCCGCTGAGCGCGTCTCGATCATCGCGACCAGCGCCGTGCGGGATGCGGAGAACGGAGACGCTTTCGTCGCCGAGCTGCGCGAGCGCTTCGACCTCACCGCCGAGGTGATCGACGGCGATGAAGAAGCCCGGCTCACCTATCTGGGCTGCGTATCCGAGCGCAGCGGAAATGAAAGTCTGCTGGTGATCGACATCGGCGGCGGCTCAACCGAAATGGTCGCAGGCAAAGGGGCGGAACCGGCGTTTCATACTTCGCTCCAGGCCGGGGTGGTCAGGCATACCGAGCGGCTTCTCAGCAGCGATCCACCGACCGCCGCCGAGCTGGAGAAGCTTTCTTCCGACATCCGGAAACTGCTCGACGAATCGCTCGACGGCAGGAACCTGCCGCCGATCGATGCTGCCGTCGGGGTCGCTGGGACGCCCTCCTCGCTGGCAGCGATCGACCTGAAGCTCGACCCGTACGACTCGCTTGCGGTCGAGGGTCATCGCCTGTCTCTTGAAACGATTCAGTGGTGGCTGTCCCGACTTTCGGCGCTGCCAGTGGCCGAACGAAAGCTGGTCGTCGGGCTGCACCCCGACCGGGCCCGGGCGATCGTTGCCGGCGTCGTGATCCTGATCGAAATAATGCGGCGCTTCTCGCTGAAGGAGATCGAGGTCTCCGAGCACGACATCCTCTACGGCGGCGCGATCAGCGCCGCCGCGAGCTAGTCCTCCCGCGCGCGCAGGCGGGCTTTCTCCTCGGCGAACTCTTCGTCGGACAGCACCCCGCGCTCGTGGAGCGAAGCGAGTCGCTCGAGCCGGTCCAGCCGTGAGGTTTCCGAGTCGGCCGGCTGGGCAGCCGTGATCGCGGTCTCGGCATCGCCTTCTTCGGCCGATGGCTTGTCACCGCCCCTGAAGCCCGGCAGGCTCTTCGAGATGTTTCGCGGACGATTCGTCCACTTCTCCTTGACCTGGCCCCTCGACCGCTCAAAGAAATCGCTTATTCCCGAGAAATCGGCGTCAGGGTTTTCAAGCATCAGCTGGCGACGGAAGAACCAGGAGCCGGTCCCGAAGAGAATCACGATCATCAGGCGCACCAGGAACTCGCGGAGGTCGCCCGCTGCTGTCAACAGGAAGACAAAAGCGATCAGCCCCAGGACTCCGTAGTAGGCACCCGGATAGCGACCAACCGGCACCGCCAGGAACTTGCGGGTCGAGACTGCCGCCTTGTTCGGAGAAATCAGCCAGGCCAGGACGATCAGCAAAACTGCGGACCAGATGATCGACCAGGCGATCGAGATGAGCAGTCCGGTGGCGATGTCGTAGGCGGCTTGCACAGCCGGCTCAATGTCGGGGCTCGCGAGCTCCGGAACCAGGAGGCTGCCCAGTGCCGATTGCAGGATCAGGATCACCACCGAAGCAATGATCAGGGTGACTGTTACCCAGAGGACGCTCAACCACCGGTATCCGGGTGAGAGATAAACAGCCAGTCCGATAAGCAGCAGGACCAGGATCGCCGTGACCAGAGCGGTGCCCTGAATCACGCTGGTGATCGTCTGCGCGGTGGAAAGTTCCTGCGAGTCGACAATTTCGATCTGCCCGGTGCTCGCGGGTATGTTCGCCCGGGCCTGATCACCGAGGCCGACCTGATCAGCAATTTCGATTATCAGCGGCTGAAGCTCAAGAGTGACCTTGCCGTCGGTGGTACTGACGATATTGCTGTTGTCCTCGAGGATGGCTACCAGGCTGGACAGGGCCTGTTCGTTTGCAGCCCGCCACAGATCCTGCACCTTCTGGTTGCTGAGCGCCCTCTGAGCGCCCTGATCGGCAACCTGGCGAAGCGCGCCGGCTGCAATGCCGGAAAGGTCCTTGGTATCCCCGGGCAGCACTTTCTTGAGCTCTGCATCGACATCGACGTTGGCGTAAAGCTCCTCAACCGCGAAGTCGGCGACGGCCTTCTGGATATCCGGGTCCTGAAGCATTTCCAGCGAGGTGTCGCCCCACTCCTGTGTATCGAAGACCTGGCGGTCCACCCAGGTAGTGAGCACCGCAACCACTGTGAGGATTCCGATCAATACGGTCAGGAAACTGACCCATCCCCGGTGCGGTCTCTCTGCAGTCATCAATTTCCCCTGGATCGTTCTGTTGGATGAGTGACGCTCACCCCGATAGAATACCCGGAGCGGGATTCGAACCCGCACGCTTCTTGCGGAGCAGCGGCTTTTAAGTTCGAGCCCTGAGACGGTACTTGGCTCTGTACCGCTATCTACGACGCTGGTTGTTTCTCTTGGTTCGCCTGTTTCTCGGCAGTTCGGGACAAAGTTTCATCCTCGCCCCGGAAGGCGTCAGCCAAAGCTGCCGCGTCCTGCCTCCTGGGCCGGTGGTGAAGGTACCGCTGAGTAGTCGAGTAGTGACGATGCCCCATGTAAGCCTGAACCGCCGTAGGGTCGAGCCTCGTGATCGCTGCCGAACCGAAGGCATGGCGTAAATCGTGAAAGCGCAGGGGTCGAAGCTCTGCGGCCTTCTGCGCCTTCCAGTAGCGGCGGCGTAGCGCGTCGGGGG
>CALEMO010000002.1 GCA_937910825.1 uncultured Solirubrobacterales bacterium
TTCAATCTCAGAACCGCGCATTGCCGAGCAGGTCGTGACTATGCTGCGGAAAGGCTTTCCGCAGCAGCGAATGCTGCGCTTTTGGCCCACTGGACCCTTCTCGATGATGTCGACGCGATGTGCGAAGCACATGCTCAGAAAGAAGTGATCTGAAAATGGCAACCGTCCTTTGTGTTCTTTACGACGATCCGGTCGACGGTCTGCCGTCGACCTACGCTCGAGACGACATTCCGGTCATCAAGGACTATCCAGACGGTCAAGTCGCGCCGACACCTGAGTCGATCGACTTCGTTCCTGGCGAAATGCTCGGAAGCGTTTCTGGAGAACTGGGTCTGCGAAAGTTCCTCGAAGATGCAGGCCACACCCTGATCGTGACGTCCGACAAAGAAGGCCCAGACTCTGAATTTGAAAAGGCGCTTCCCGAAGCGGAAGTCGTAATATCGCAACCATTTTGGCCGGCGTATCTAACGGCCGAACGGATCGCTAAGGCTCCCAAACTGAAGTTGGCGCTGACAGCCGGTATTGGTTCAGATCACGTGGACCTTCAGGCGGCGATGGACGCGGGGATCACCGTGGCGGAAGTCACTTACTGCAACTCGATCTCGGTCTCCGAGCACGTCGTGATGATGATTCTCGGCCTCGTCAGAAATTACATCCCGTCGTATCAGCAGGTCGTAGCCGGTGGCTGGAACGTCGCGGACTGCGTCAGCCGTGCCTACGACGTGGAAGGCATGCAGGTGGGCACTGTTGCTGCGGGGCGCATTGGTACAGCCGTCCTGAGGCGGATGAAGCCGTTCGATGTCGGTCTCCACTACACGGATCGTCACCGCTTGCCGGCCGAAATCGAGGAGGAACTCGGTCTGACCTTCCACGAGTCCGCCGAGGACATGGTTGGAGTCTGCGACGTGGTCACCATCAATGCCCCGCTCCATCCAGAGACGGAGAACCTGTTCGACGACGCGATGCTGGCGAAGATGAAGTGGGGCAGCTATCTGATCAACACTGCCCGAGGCAAGATATGCAACCGGGAGGCCATCGTGCGTGCGCTCGAATCGGGACAGCTGGCGGGTTACGCGGGAGATGTCTGGTTCCCACAGCCGGCTCCGCAGGATCACCCCTGGCGAACCATGCCCCACCACGGAATGACTCCGCACACCTCCGGCACGACCTTGTCTGCCCAAACCAGATACGCCGCCGGAACGCGGGAAATTCTCGAGTCCCACTTTGCGAGTCGACCACTTCGCGAGGAGTACCTGATCGTTGACGGTGGCGATCTCGCTGGGGCCGGCGCCCATTCCTACAGCGCCGGAAATGCGACCAAAGGATCGGAAGGGTAGTTCGCCGACAGTGTCCCGGGGTGCCAATTTTAAGCTGGACGGAGTTTCTGATCAGCGTGCCGAGATTGAGACCGGCTTTGCTCCGATAGCCGAACGGTTGGCGTGAATTGGAAGCTGACTTGCGGCGCTGACAATCTGCGAGTTGCCATCATGACCCTTGCCAGGTCCAAGCAGATTCGGCCCTCCCGGAGCTAGTCGGAGCGCCCTCGCACCTAGCTAAAAATCCGTGGTACCAGCAGAGGTACCGAACCGAGCGAAACTCAGCTCACCTCAGAGCATCTGAGCCCCCGTGGAATGCCGTGGAGTGCCCGACAGACCGGCCCGAAGAGATCTCATAAACCGAAGCACGCAGGTTCGAATCCTGTCCCCGCTATGCCCCTCGGGGTGACACTGAGACTCCCTCTCGCCAGGGGGTCTTCGTGGTTAAGGGACTCGGCGACGGCTTCGGAGACAGTTGCGGAAAGTGCGTATGGAAGAGCCTTCGGAGGTGTCTACCGTGGCCTTCGAGAAATTCGCGAAGGCTGAATCCGAAGGTTGCGGGCCGGAGACGGTTTCACATGAGACCGCGACGAGACCCGCGAGCTAAACCGCAGAATCAAGGATGAGCCGCAAAGAATCGGCTGAGTGGCCATTCTGACCATGCAGATAGGGTTTAATCAGGGTAACCTAATCTCTGAGGCAGCATGCCCCGATTGTCCACCGAAAAAATGAAGGACGCAAGTGAAGGTTCGCAACGCAGTACTTGCCGCCCTGGCGGTCCCGACAGTAGCTCTGGCTGTCACGGCATGTGGCAACGACTCGAATAGTCCGGAAGAGTCGAATCAGGCCAAGTCCCCGAAGACAGCAATCGCAGAAGTCGGGGCTACCAAAAAAGGCTTGAGGCAGGCCCTCGATGCCTACTCGGGAGGTAACCAGGCGGCAGCTGTCGATCAGGCGATGGAAACCTATTTGCAGCACTTCGAACTGGTCGAAGGTCCCCTCGAAGAGGTTGACCCGGGACTGACGGAGGAACTCGAGGATGCGATCCGCGAAGGCCTGGTCGATGCGATGAAGGCGGGGGATTCCGTTTCGGATGTGACTACGCTCGTGGATGAGATCAACGCCGACCTTGCCGACGCGAGCCGGGCCCTTCAGGGCAGCTAGAAATGCGGCACCGCCTTGTCCTGACCGGAGTGGCCCTTGCGGTGGTGATCGCTGCGGGCTTCGGCCCGGCCGCACCGGCCAACGCTCAGGACAAGGATGGCCTTCAGCGCGGTCGCGCCGAGATCGAGCAAGCGCGCGAGCTGGTTGCCCGCTCCCTCGAGGTCTATAAGACGGGCGACAGCCAAGGGGCGTACGAGTTGGCGCGATCCGCCTATCTCGACCACTTCGAGTTTGTCGAAGTACCGCTGCGCCTGCGCAATCCAAACTTGGTTCTCGATGCCGAGTTCGCCTTCGCCGAGTATCGGAACGACATCAAAGGCGAGGCCCCCCTCGACGACGTCAGAGCCAACGTCCGGGAGGTTCGCGCTTACCTGCTCGACATCGATCGCGAGCTCGCCGCCAAGGGAGTTGCGGCGCCGGCGATCGCGTTCGCGTTTTCATTCATGATTCTTTTCCGTGAGGGAATCGAGGCGGTGCTGATTATCGCGATCCTGCTTGGATCTCTCGCAGCCGGAGCAGCCAGCAATTACAGGCGCCCGCTCGGATACGGGGTGTTTGCGGCCGTCTGCGCGACGGGGCTCACCTGGCTCCTCGCAACGCTGGTGCTGGAGATCGCCCCGCTCAACCGCGAATTGCTTGAGGCGGGGACGGCGCTGGTCGCCGTACTTGTTCTGATTCTGGTCAGTTTCTGGCTAATCGCGAGACTCGACCAGCGTCGTCGTATGGAGTTCATGCGGGCCCGAGTGTCCAACGCGATGGCCATCGGCACCCCGGTAGCGTTCATCGGCCTTGGCTTCACGGCGGTCTATCGAGAGGGCTTTGAAACCGTGCTTTTTTATCAGGCACTCGCGATCTATGCCCAGGGCCTCGAACTCTGGTTGATTCTCGGCGCGGCAGCGGCAGCCATCGCGTTGGGCGGTGTTGCCTACGTAATTTTGAAGCTGGGCAAAAAGCTGCCGGTCAAACCGATGTTGCTTGCTGGAGCAGGTGTGCTTCTGCTTCTATCGGTGGCCTTTGTGGGCAACGCCGTCCGTTCCCTTCAGAGCGCCGATGTCATCTCGATCACGCCCGTTCAGGCCGGTTGGCCCCGGCTACCCGTGTTCGTCGCCGAGTTGACCGGAATTCATCCGAGCACTCAGGGGCTGATCGCGCAGGGGGTCTTGCTGACGATTTTCATCGTCGGCGGTATCTATGCGTTCGCAATATCTCCGCGATCCAGAGTTTCGACCTCGGCGGCTGCCCGTGACTGAGTCGCTTTCCCCGATACGGGTTGGGGTTGACGTCGGAGGGACGTTCACCAAGGCCGTTGCGATTCCGGGAAATTCGCATACTTTGGCGGGCCGGTCAGTGACCTTGACGACTCACGCCGCCGAGTCAGGGGTCTCGGCAGGAGTGGCCACGGTGCTCACCGACCTGCTGGACCAGCTCGGTCCCGCCAAGTCGAGAGTCGAACTTGTCGCGTACTCGACGACGATCGCGATGAACGCACTCCTTGAAGGAGACGTGGCCAAAGTCGGCGTTGTGGGAATCGGCACCGGCTCGAACGCCCGTCTGGCCCGTCGACGAACCTCAGTCGGTGATATCCGCCTGACCCAGGACAGACAGCTGCTGACCAAGCACATCTTTCTGGATTCCGGCGACCTCTGCGACCAAGAAGTCGACCTCGCTCTCGACAAGTTCGTAGCCGCCGGGTGTGTCTCGCTGGCGGTCAGCGGGGCCTTCTCGGTCGACGATGCCGAAGCCGAGAAAATGGTGGTCGCCCGGGCTCGTGAGCGGGGAATACCGGCCTGCGCCGGACATGAATTGACCGGGGCGTACGGGCTCGAAACCAGAACGGTGAGTGCCGCGATCAACGCCAGCATCCTGCCGCTGGTCGAGAGCACCGCAGCGATCGTTGCCGAGAGTCTCGAGTCGGCGGGAATCGACGTTCCGCTGCTTGTTCTGAAAGGAGATGGCGGGGCGATGTCGATCGACTCATTTCGTAATGCGCCTTCCTTCACGATCGGATCGGGCCCCGCTGCCGGGGTCGCGGCGGCTGTCCACCAACTGGGTGTGACCGATGCTCTGATTGTCGAATGCGGCGGGACCAGCTCGAACATCTCGATTGTGAAGCGCGGCAGGGCGGCTCTCAGAACTCTGCGGGTCATGGAGCGTCCAACGGCGATCCGTACCGTGGACTCGTGGGTGGTCGGCGCCGCCGGGGGCTCGATGGGGCAGCTTCGGCGGCGAGGTTTCGCCGAGACCGGGCCGCGGAGCGCGCATGTCTCGAATCTTCCGTACGCCTGCTTCGCCTCGGTGCATGAGCTGGCCGGTGCTGAGCTCGAGCTGATCGCACCACGGGATGGAGATCCGGAGACCTACGCCACGCTGCATACCGATCAGCGCCGCTGGGCAGTCACCGCTACCTGCGCCGCAACGGCGCTCGGTCTCAGTGGTGCCGCAGGCGACCAAGCCGCGGCCGCCGCAGCGTTTGAGCTGGTTGCGAAACGCATCAGACGATCGCCGGAGCGGGCTGCTCGAGAGCTGCTCGACCGGGCGGTCGACAGAATCGCCCGCGTCGTCGACGAAGCCGCGAAAGCTCACGATTTCCCTGCTGACGTGCCGGTCGTAGCGCTGGGGGGCGCGGGACCCATACTCGTTCCAGAGGTCGCCCGTCAACTTGGTCGCCCGCTAGTCGTTCCGGACAACCCTGAAGTGCTCTCTTCGATCGGCGCGGCTCTGTCATTGATCCGCGCCGAAGTGGTTCGTAGCGCAACTGGCGGCTCCGAGCGCAGGGTCGCCACTCGATCGGCGCAACAGGCCTGCGTAGAGGCCGGTGCCGCGCCTCACACCGTAACCGTCGAGACTCTCTTCGACCATGAGACAAGCCTGATTCGCGCGGTCGCCACCGGGGCGGTCGCTCTGCAGTCGGGTATCTCCGGAAGGCCACGGGCTTCAGGCGAGCTACGGCTCGCGGCCGCGGCGAGCGCCTTGCGGCGCGACGAAGACGATCTTGAGATGGTCACCGAAACCGACTTCTACCGCGTGTATTCAGGCAATGGCAAGGGCGGTTGTGCAGTGGTCGACGGAGGCGGGACGGTTCCGCTCGCCGAAGATGCGAAGTGTGTCCTGCACGGAAATGTTGAGTCGCTCATCGAGCAACTCGGGTCGGCGGTCGCGGCGCAGAGCGTCAACCTGGGCCTGGCCGAGCTGGCTCCTCGGGTTGTGCTCGTCCGCGGGCCCAACATCATCGACCTGTCCGACGCCCGAAGCGCTTCTGACATCCTGAGTGCGGCCCGCGAAGAACTCGCCGGCCACGAAGGCGAAGCCGTTGCCGTGGTGTGGAGTTGATCGCCTGATGTCGCTCTACCGGGAAGCCGGCCGCACCGGTCGAGGAGGACTGATAGCGGCGGCCGTTGTATTGGTGATTGGGGTCGGGACCGGCTACCTGATCGGACATGCGAACACCAAAGAGTCGTCACTTCAGGATGCGATCTCAAAGCTGCGATCGGATCTGGCGCCGGTTTCGAACGGACTCGAACTACTCGGAGGTGAGTATCCCCAAGGCGTACGGAACGGTAAAATCGTCGCGCGCACGGAGTACGACGGATCACTTTCCAGCGTGGAGCGAATCCGAGCCGTTGCCGCGGTTCACGCGGACGAGCTACAGGAGCTCAACCCGAAGCTAGCTTCACGGCTGAGCGAGACACTCGAACATCTGCAGCGTGCCGTGGCGTCCAAGGAATCAACAGGAATGGTGGACCGGCTGCGCAACCGGGCCGCTAACGAACTTGAAAAAATTCTCCCTGGGACCTGAGCCGCGGCCACGGATTCAGGTGGCCACGGACCCCAGAATCCGAGGTTCCCTGCGAGAGACGAAGCGGGTCCCCGCTATGACCGCAGGTCAACACAGGACCTCCTCTCGCCAGGAGTTTTGGTTTGGGGATCGGTGGCGGCAGGGGAATGCGCGGTGAAACCGGTGCGGCATGCTCGGTTTCATGAGCGAGAATGACGACGATCTCGGTGATATTCCCGCCCGAAGTGGCTCCCGACTTCGACCAGATCCCGGATTTTTCTCCGACCAATACGACGTCGGTATGGAGTACGTCGGCTATACAGACGGCTCGGAGGAAGTGGTTTTTCGGGGCGATGTACACAGCGGAGAGTTCATCGCACTCTGGCTCAAGGACGGTAAGATTAATGCAGGCATGAATGTGAATGTCTGGGACGCCAGCGAGACGATCCGGGACCTGATCGAGAAGAAGGTTGAAATCGACTCGACGGCTCTGACCGACCCTGAAGTGGATTTGGGCACGCTGGGATAGCTTCCGAAGGTGGCCGATAGTTTTGGGTGATGAGCTACCGATCGGTGGAGAGCTGACTTGGCTGCGATTTTCGCGTTGCTGGCCGCATTCTGTTTCGCCCTCGCTGCGGCACTGCAGCAGAAAGGCCAGTTTCAGCTTGCCGAAAAGGGAAAGGAGGTCAGCGGCGTAGGCAGCCTCTTCCGCATGATCACGGTGCCGGTCTGGTTGTTTGGCAGCCTGATCCTGCTGGTCGGCTACGCAACCCAGGGCATCGCCCTCGGTTCGGGCAGGCTGGTGGTAGTCCAGCCCCTGCTCGTTATGACAGTGGTTTTTGCGCTGCCGCTCGGCTACTGGATAACCCAGCAGTTCGTCGTGCGGCGCCAGGTCCTGGGTGCCGTCGTGATCATCGCCGGTCTGGTCTTGTTCGTCCTGGTCGGTGATCCCGACAGCGGGGTCAGCTCGGCGCCCGCGATCGAGTATCTGGGAGCGATCGTGGCGGTATGTATCCCTTCTGCGCTGCTTGTCTTCTATGGCACCCGGGCTTCGCCGGCTGGCAAGGCGGCCATGTTCGGAATCTCGGCGGGCCTGCTTTTCGGTCTGTCGGCGTCTTTCGCGAAGACGACGATCGACCAGCTCTCGGACGGCATCCTCGATGCACTTTCTCACCCCGAGGCCTACGCTCTGCTCGGGTTCGGCCTGGCGGCTTTCGGCATCCAGCAGCTTTCGCTGTCAACCGGACAATTCGCCCCGGCAATGGCCGCGGTCGCTGTGGCAAACCCGGTGATCAGCGTCATTCTGGGAATCGTGCTTTTCCAGGAGAGCCTGACTCGCCCGGCCTGGCATGTGCTGGTCGCCGCGCTCGCCCTGGCTGCAGCGTTCTACGGGGCATACATGATCACCGCCGCGAATCGTGAACGGCAGATGCCGGGGGGTCCCGGCGCCCGTGACGTGGAAGACGCGGGGCTCAGATCGCGGACAGGCCCCGAAGGAGCAGCAGCGCACCGGTGACGATTGAAACCAGAAGCACGATTCCACGTGTATTTCGCCTGGCCCAGCCATTGATCAGACCGACCCTGTCGCGAGCTACTTCCGGCGCGACCATGCAGAGGGCCAGGGCGGCAATGGGTAGGACGAACCAGATCGCGTTGTAGATCAGGACTTCGACCAGACCGACGAGAACGCCGGCCTGGTGGGTCACGATCACGTTCAGGGCGACCAGATAGAACAAGCCGGGGATGTGGGTTAGCGGCCCGGCGATCGCGGCCGTCTTCACAGTCAGCTTCTGCTCGAGCAGCCGGCCCCAGCGTCCTGCCGGCTTCGGGGCATCTTCGGAATGCGGCCCACCGACCAGTCCGGTGAGTGTCGCCACGGCGAAAGCAAGCAGCACGATTCCGCCGCCTGTTTCGGCGATGGCTTCAGTCTGGTCACTGCCTGAGCTGACATTCACACCGTTGAACGCCCAGACGATCAGCAGCCCGAAGGCGACGGTGAAAGCCAGGCCAGAAAAGTTGTAGACGATCAAGAGCCGGCGCGACCGATCTGACGAAAGGATCGCGTAGACGGCGGCCAGGCTGGTCGGTCTGATCGTGCTGGCGAGCGCCAGAAAGATGATTTCAATCGTCATTCGGTAGCCACCGTAGCCTGATCGGGCCGCCGTAGCCGGATCGGACCATCGTCGACGGAGCGAAATTCAGGCTCCAGGCCCGCCTTCGTCGCCCGGGTCGGGCAGGTCCTTTAGCTGGTGGGCCGGGGTGAAGAAGTTACGGTAGGCGAGCGTCGTCGCGACCAGGGCTGAGATCGCGACCGCACCGAGGAGCAGATAGAGAAGGATCAGCTGCAGGCGCACGGCGTCGATGGGCTCGGCGCCGGCCAGCAGCATGCCGACCATCGTTCCGGGAAAGAAGATCAGCCCGGTCGTCTTGGTCGAGTCCACCAGGGTGATGGTGCCGGAGCGCAGTGCCCGGCGGACCGCGGGCTCGGCCGCCTGTCTTGAGGTTGCGCCGAGGGCCAGGGTGGCCTCGATCGCCAGCGCCTGGTCGCGCATCTCGTCGCCCAGCCGGTTGAGCGCGACGGCCGAGGCTGTCATCGCGTTGCCGATCACCATCCCGCCAACCGGCACCAGGTAGCGGGGCGTTGCCGGGAAGATGCCGAGTGCGAGGGTGAGTCCGATGGTCGCCACCGCCGAGACCGAAAGTGCGATGACCAGTGGCCCCAGCGCATTCGGCACGCCGACCGCACGGGCCCCGGCGGTGAAGGCGCCGAAGCCGACCATGGTCGCCAGCAGCACCACCACGAGAAGCAGGCTGTCGACGTCGAAGATCGCAGTGATCACGAAGCCGATCGCGGTCAGTTGAAGGAAACTGCGGATGACCGCGATCCCGATATCGGCCTCGAGCCCGGCCCGACGCCAGCGCGAGATCGCCACGGCGACGGCGACCAGGACGAGCGATGCCGCGACCTCCCCTAGGGTCACTTCGATGCCGGTCACGCGAGTACCTCCCTTGTCGGTCCTTCCCGGACCAGCCGGCCGCGGTCGACCTTCACGACCCAGTCTGCCAGCCGCTGTGCTTGCGCCGGGTCGTGGGTGACGATCACGATCGAGGTGCCGAGCTGCCGGCGCAACCCCGCTACGGTGCGCTCGATCGAGTCCCGAGTCCGCTCGTCGAGCGCCGAGGTCGGCTCATCCAGCAGTAGTACTTCGGGCTGGGTCGCCATGGCACGGGCAAGCATCGCCCTCTGCTGCTCGCCGACCGAGAGGCGTTTTACGTCACGGTCGGCGAAGGAGGCTTCGAGGCCGGCGAGGTTGAGGAGTTCGCCCGGATCCGGTTCGGCTCCGGTGAACCCGGCGGCAAAGCGGAGGTTCTCGAGGACGGTGCCGGGGAGGAGGGCCGGCAGCTGGGGCACCAAAGCCACCTGGCGGCGCAGCTGAAGGGGGTCGAGCTCGCGGGTGTCGGTCCCTCGGAAGTGCACCGATCCACTTTCGGGATCGGATAGACGGTTGAGCAGACGCAGCATCGTGGACTTACCCGAACCCGAAGGCCCGACCACGGCGCTGATCCCGTCCGGGAGGCGGGCCGAGAGAACCTTGAGAACCGGTTCGCCGCCGCGATCAAGCTTGACCGACTCGAGCTTGAAAAGCATCAGGCGATCATATTGAGCAAGCAGAGGCCTCGGGCTACGGATCGATCGCGCTGGCCAGCGCCAGAAAGATGATTTCAATCGTCATCCGGCTGCCACCGTAGCCTGACTGCCTACCTGGTAGGGGGGATGCGGGCGCGGATCTCGTCGAGCAGGCGCTGGGCCAGCCCCTCCTGATCTTCGTCCGGCCGGGGCTGACCGCCGGCAGGCATGAAGAACTCAACGCTGGCTCGCGGGCGCCCTGGGAAACGCTTGAAGTCGGTGCAGCCACGGACCGCAACTAGCACTACGGGAACTCCGGGAACTGCCTGGGCGAGGCGGGCCACCCCTCGGCGGGCCCTCAGGTTCTCTCCCCTCGACAGCGTGCCTTCCGGAAAGATCCCGACTGTCTCGCCACGGGCGAGTGCCGCGATCGCTGCTTCAATGGCCGCCGAGTCGTTTGCGCCGCGCTGGACGGGTATCTGGCCAGCGCGGCTGAGAATCCAGGCAAGGATCCGGGAATTCCAGAGAGTTGATTTCGCCAGAAAACGAAGCAGCCGCCTGCGCCAGACCATGGCTTCCACAATCGCCAGTGGATCCAGCAAGGAGTCGTGGTTCGAAACGATGAGGGCGGGACCCTCCACCGGAAGGTTCTCGAGGCCGAACACCTCGAGCCTGAGCCACCAGCGCAGCCACCGGAGCAGGTAGCGGATTGCCTGATAGAGCCTCCAGCCTGCTATCGGCCGGGCGGTCGATGCCTCCTGCAAAGCATCATTGCCCTCGATTTCCCCGTTTCCTGCAATCACGGAAACATACAGTCGTGCAGCCGACGGTGCTGTGTATATGGTGGCTTTCATGAGCAATATTCTTGAATCGTTTTCGCTGGAAGGTAAAGTCGCTCTTGTCACCGGGGCATCATCCGGGCTGGGCGTGGCTTTCGCCACAGGCATGGCCGAGGCGGGGGCCGACATAGCCATTTGTGCCCGTCGGGTCGAAAGGCTCGCGGAAACGAGGGAAAAGGTCGAGGCGATCGGCCGCCGCTGCGTCGCTGTGGAGGCAGATGTCGCCGAGGCCGATGACTGCAACCGGGTGGTGGAGCGGGCGGTCGCTGAACTCGGCAAGATCGATGTCCTGGTCAACAACGCCGGTATCGGGACTGCGGTTCCTGCCACCCACGAGGCTCCTGACGAATTCAGGAAAGTGATCGACGTCAACCTGAACGGTTCTTACTTCATGGCCCAGGCATTCGCCCGGGCGATCGGCGACGAAGGCGGCAGTGTCGTCAATATCGGCAGCGTTCTCGGCTCGACAACGGCTTACCTTCCTCAGGCCGCCTACGCCTCTTCGAAGGCGGCGATCATCGGGCTGACCCGGGATCTGGCACAGCAGTGGACCGGGCGCAAGGGCATTCGGGTGAACGCGCTGGCGCCGGGCTTCTTCGAGTCGGAGATGACCGACCAGTATCCCGATGGCTATCTCGACAACATGATGATCAGGGTGCCGGCCGGGCGCAAGGGCGAGTCCAGGGAGCTGGTCGCTGCTGCCATATTCCTGGCGAGCGACGCTTCCTCCTACATCACAGGGGCCTTGCTGCCAGTGGATGGCGGGTTGCTGACTACCTGATCCACCGGGGCGTATTATCGGGGCA
>CALEMO010000003.1 GCA_937910825.1 uncultured Solirubrobacterales bacterium
CTACCTTGCTGCCTCGAAGGACCTCGCCGTCGACGAGGATCTGACGATCGAGCTTGGTGGGCCCGACATCACCACCTATGGGGGGATGATGGACGAGATGGCAACCGCGATGAGCCGGCGGCCGCCGATGCGGATCGCCGTGCCATTTCTGACCCCCGGACTTTCATCGCTGTGGATCGGCCTGGTCACGCCGGTTGATACGGGCGTGGCCCGCCCTCTGGTCGAAGGTCTGACCACCGAGACGGTCGTCGCAGACGCTTCCGGCATGGCCCGCTTCGAAATCGAGCCGACCGGGCTGCGGGCCGCGATGAAGCGCGCGGTAGCCGAGATGGAGTCAGGCTGACTCGGGCTCTTCGCCTGCCTTGAGCACTTCGTCTGGCAAGTCTTCAAGCGAACGAAGGAAGCCCTTGGTGATCCATATGTGGCTCCGGAGCTGGGTCTGCGAGTAGATCCAGGTGCCGAGGCTGGAGAACCAGCTGCGACCCCGGATCCAGGGGTAGAAGTTGGAAACGTCTGAAGTGACCAGCAATCGCTGGCGCCCCGGCGGGTCGCATTCGCCCTGGTGGCTGACCGTGATGCGCAAAAAGCCCTTGTCCCGCCCGGCGGAAGCGACGAGCAGCCCCCGTTCGATCGGCCACTCGACCCAGGCTTCGTCGTTTGCGGTCTTGAAGACTGGTGCGCGGAAAGTGAGCAGCGGGATTCTTCGGGAGAGGATCACCACCGTCTGTGACCCGGGCCGGTAGACCACCCGGATCAGGCCGAAGGTGCGCCGGCGGGTGAAGCTCCAGTAGGACCGGGCGAGCAATTCGAGGGTCGTTGGCGTCCAGATCTGCTCGAAGACCGCCTGGTCGACCGTGATCACGGCCGATTGCTCGCAGCGGATGCCGCCGGTGGTCGCCAGCCCGTGCCGGACCGGGTCTGGCATCAGCTCTATTTTAACACTCATCGCCGCCGCCGCGAGTCGATCGGGATTACGTCGGTATCGGCTTCGGGATCGTGCTGGCCGGCGGCCGTGGGGGAGGTCAAGGAGCGGTAGGGCTCGGCGATCGGACCGGTACCGGTCGCTGCGGCCTCGCGTTTCAGTGCTTCTGCCAGCAGCGATGCGCGGCTGACGATTCCGTAGGGAAGCATGCCGGTATCCCGGTATTCGTGGCGCAGTGAATTGACAACCGCACCGGCCAGCATGGTCAGAGCCACGAGGTAGAACCAGAGCAGGGCGATCAGTACGAAACCGACCGTTGAGCCGAAGCGGTCGAGGGTGGTGATGTTGGTCAGGTACACCGGGAACAGCCAGTTCGCGAGGCCAGCGACCACGGTCACAAATATCGCTCCGGGCCATACTGCGCTCCATCGCATGTGGCCTTTCGGCACCGCCCAGTAGATGACTCCGGCAACCGCGAAGTTAAGTACCAGGGTGACTCCGATCAGCACCACGCTGTCCAGCGACTGGATTTCGTTCAGCCCGAAGGGCAGGTTGTGGGTTGAGCGGATCAGTGCGCCTTCGCCGGCAGGCAGCAGGACGCTGCCGACCAGAAAAATAGCTACCACCACGAGCATCCCCAGCGAGAAGCGCTTCTGTTCTATCCAGCCACGGCATTCGACGTGGTAAATCCGGCAGAAAGCGGTATCCATCGCCCCCCAGAAGGATGCCCCGATCCAGATCGAACCGATCGCGGCGACAACGCCGAGGGTCGCCGAGTTCGAGCGGATCGAGTTCAGGATGTTGTCGAGCGTGTCCTGTCCGGCATTGGGGAAAAGACGCTGCAGATCATTGAATATGCCGTCTTCCACACCGTTGATGCGAAGCACCTGGCTGAAAATGAAGAGCACCAGAAAGGCAAAAGGAAAGATCGCCAGCATCAGGTTGTAAGCGACCATGCCCGAAAGGCCGGTGATGTTTTCCCGGTAGGCCCGGGTCCAGAAAGCCTGCAGCCAGTGGAGGTGCTTCCACTGTTCGGACAGCGGAATGGCCCCTTCGGAAGGGCTCAGAGCGCGATCCTGATCACAGTCATCGCAACTCAAGGGGTGATTTGGCGTTTGAAAGGTAGGGCCATTCGCAAGTCTTGACTTTACTAAGTGAAGCGGCTAGTATTCGATCACTCGTTTGACCACTTACCTAGCGCAACGGTCTCTCGCAGCTTCTCGCAAAATCAGAAGCGGAGTGCGGATCTTGACGGGTGGTTCGTAATTATGCATATTTACAGCCTTCCCTCAAGGCAGTTTGAATCGAAATTCACTTGCGCCAGGGTAATCAGATAGGGACAAGATGCTAGTAGCAGAACTCCAGGAATTAGAAGAAGTCAAGACGCTCGTCAATCGCGGGCAGCAGCTCGGCGTGCTCACTTTCGGCGACATCGCCACTGCGGTCAAGGAAGTCGATCTCGACGAATCCGACATCGAGGACCTGTACGGACACATCGAGAAGCAGGGCATCGAACTGGTCGAAGACGTCGACCCCGCGCAAAAGGCGACTGCCGACGCCGAGCGTTCCGACGGCCGCCGCGGTCGCCGGCGCAAGAAAGAGACTCTCGACCTGAAGCCGGACATGACGACCGACTCGCTTCAGCTCTTCCTCAAGGACATCGGCAAGGTACGCCTGCTGACTGCCCAGGAAGAAGTTGATCTCGCCAAGCGCATTGAGCGCGGCGATCTCGACGCCAAGCAGAAGATGGTCGAGTCGAACCTGCGCCTCGTGGTTTCGATCGCCAAGAACTACCGCAACCAGGGTCTGCCGTTCCTCGACCTGATCCAGGAAGGCACCCTCGGGCTGGTGCGTGCGGCCGAGAAGTTCGACTACCGCAAGGGCTTCAAGTTCTCGACCTACGCGACGTGGTGGATCCGTCAGGCGATCGCCCGCGCCCTCGCCGATAAGGCGAGGACCATCCGCATCCCGGTCCACATGGTCGAGAAGCTGAACAAGATCGGGCGGGCCGAGCGCAAGCTCGTGACCGAGCTCGGTCGTGAGCCCACTCCGGAAGAGATCGCTGAAGTTACCGGCATCGATCCCGAAGAAGTCGACTCGATCAAGCGCTCGGCGCAGTCTCCGGTCTCACTGGAGAAGCCGGTGGGCGACGAAGAGGAATCCGAATTCGGACAGTTCATCGCCGACGAGAAGGCCGAGTCGCCGTTTGATCGTGCGGCTGACCTGTTGACCAAGGAGGCCCTCAAGGAATCGCTGGAGAACCTCTCCTACCGCGAGCGCCGCGTACTTGAGCTGCGTTACGGACTCGGTGGTGAGCATCCGCGCACCCTCGACGAGGTCGGGCGCACGTTCAACGTGACGCGTGAGCGCATCCGCCAGATCGAGAACCAGTCCCTGAAGAAGCTCCAGAGCCTGAACGAAGCCCAGAAGCTTCGTGAGGCGACCTGAGACCCAGGAAACTGAGAATCATTCGAAAGAGGTCGGCCCAACCGGGCCGGCCTTTTTCTTTGCAATCAGGTCAAAGCTGTGTTGCAAAGAATTTGAGAAAGGTCAAAGACGATTGAGGCGCGTCGTCGTAGCGTCGACCCATGTCGCCCGCTGCCGCAGCCGTGCTCCTCGTAACCCTGACGGTCGTATCGGCGACCGACCTCAAGCGGCGGATCATTCCCAACCAAGTGCTGCTTGTGGCAGCGCTGGCGGCTGTGGCGCTTTCGCTCGCCGGCCTGGGAGATCTGGGCGGTGGCCTGCTGGCGGCGGGCGTCATTTCATTTCCTTTGCTGGCGGCGGCGCTGCTGCGGCCGCAGGGCATGGGCATGGGGGACGCCAAGCTGGTGGCTTTGATCGGACTGTTCCTCGGCTGGCAGGCGTTGCCGGCCCTGCTGATCGGGTTGGCCCTGGCCGGCATGACGGGGGTTCTCATGGCCCTTGGCAGCCGCACGCCGCTCTCCCGGACGAGCCTTCCGCTGGCGCCATTTCTCGCCCTGGGCGCACTTCCGCTGGTGGTTTCTTCCCTCCAGCCGCTTCACTAAATGAAGCCATGTGCCTATACTTGTTGAAGTGAACCGATGGCCTGCCACCCTACAAGGCCATCTCACTTCGAAGATGAGCGCAATCGACAACGAAGAATGCCCGGTTTGCCGGACCGCAGACATAATCTCCGGCAAGTGGACTCTCCTCGTGATCCGGGACCTGGCTGAAGACTGTCAGCGGTTCTGCGAGCTTGAACGCTCGCTCGAGGGCATTAGCCCCAGAACACTTTCACTTCGCCTGCGTACTCTTGAACAGCAAGGCATAGTCGAACGACAGACTTTCCCCGAGGTCCCGCCCAGGGTTACTTATGCCCTGACCGAAAAAGGCAAAGACCTGGTTCCACTGATCGAAGGCATGCGGCAGTACGGAGTCCAGTGGCTCTATGCCGAGCCCGTTCCCGCTTTAGTCTGAACTGCAAGCAAACCTGCAGCCGCAGGATGCCGGTTCTGTGGCGGGAACTCACTCAGCATGCACGATCCGGTACTAGATGAGGCTTTGAAGCGGCTTGCAGCCGAGGCGTCTACCCGCTTTTCGTCGTTGGTGGCGGCCGGTGACGAGATCCCCTTCGATGTCGCTGAGAACAACGGGGACAGCTCTCATTTCTACCGCTACGTACCGCTGACTTCGCGCTACATCAGCAACCACCTGGAGGAACTGAGGTCGCTGCCGGCCTATGGCCCCGCCCGCGGCGCAGTTGCGTCCTCCAACGTCGCCGCACCGTACCTGGAGGCCCGTGGCCTACCGGTTCCATCCGAGCCCACCCGTCGGGCCGAAGAGATGCTTTCGGTCTTCATTTCGAGTCTCTGGGAGGGGACGACCGAGTTTTCGCTCGACATCAGCCGGGTCGAATCTGCCCTGGTCGCACTTGAGGTCGAAGCACGGGACGTACATGAGGCCGACGTTCTGCTGGTGCCGCTCGTCGGTTTCGAGATGACGCCGTCGGAGGTCGAGCTGAGCAACGGGCTGAAGATCGTCAGGGCTGATTCGCTCGACGCTCCGCTCGAAGCAACCTCCAGCGAAGGCACCGAACGCAGTGCCTGGCAGCCGGCTTTCCTGGCGCTCGCGCCGCTAGGTGAAACGGGGGAGGGTCCTGGCAAGGCAGTCGAGAAACTTCATTCGCTGGTTCGTGCCCTGAGGCTGTTCAAAGAAGGTTCGGTCGGCCTCGGACCCTTCGCTTTTGCCCCAATCGGGGGGGACGCTTGGCGCCGGGTAGAAACTGCGGCGTCACCGCCGCGCGCCGGCAGCTATTTCCTGATCGAATCTGAAGTCCCCGGATTCGACGAGTTCGTTCAGAAGCTCGCCGAAAGCTCGCCGCGCAACGACGCGATCGCTTTCGCCGAAAAGCGCTTCCAGTACGGCTGTGAGCGCAGCAGGCCCGTGGACGCGCTCTGTGACCACTTGCTGGCGCTCCGCTCCGCCCTCGGTGGTGAAGGCGTGATCGATGCTCCCCTGGCCGCCCGGGCCGCTGCCCTGATCAGTGGTGAGGCCGACGATGAGAGCGCCCGCGGACGAATCGAATCGGCGCTGGACCTCGAACAGGCCTTGATCAACAATGAAGAGACGATGATGATCGGTGGCGAATCGGCCAGCTACCTCGCTGCATGGGTCGAAGATTCGACCCGTCACATGCTGCGCGAAGCGGTTCTCGGCAACTATGAGTCGAACCTGAACGTAGTTGCGGAGGAGACGCTGCTCACTTCGGGGCTGCAGTCCGGTGAGGGCAGCTCGAGCCAGATGGGTTCCACTGCGGAATGGGACGTGATCCCCGATCCCTCCGAGCCGGCCGGGCCCGCCGAGCCGGCCAAGGAAGCCGGCGCCGAGATCCACGTTTTCAAGCCGAGGATCGTCGGCGATTCGGAAGGCGTGGACCCGCTTTTCGGTGTCGTGCCTGAATTTGAGCCGGACCCGGAATTTGCGGAGCCGCCGAAAGCTCTCGAGCCGATGCCGGAGATCGAAGCCGCCCTCGGGATTGACCGCGATTCGCGGGATGGCGGAGAGGACTGGGGAACGACAAGGATGCTGGAACCGGTGCCGGACTCCGGCGACATCAAGGTCTCGGCGATCAACGGGATCGGTTCGAGCCTGCGTGAAGACTGGCTCAGCCAGACCCGGCCCGGTCAGACCATGGAGTGGCCCTCGCATGTCATGGACGGCCTCGACGCGGATCGCAGCCAGCCGCACGCTCCGCCCAACCGGGAGCTTTTTCCGACGCCGGAGGCCACCGAGTGGTCAATTTCAGAGCTTGAATACCGACGGCACAAGTAATTGGAACAAGTAATCGGAATCGCTTCGCTGTGCGATCCCGATTTCAAAGCTTCGCTGAGCGGTCGAGATACTTGCTAGTTGCCGTTTGAGGCGAGGTCGACTCGCTCTTTTTCATTGGTGAAGAGGTAGCGGTTTATCTCAGAGAGCCCGGCGATGTCGTGAACGTCGGTATCGAGGTAGGGGATCCGGATCACCGGCTCACCGCTGATCGTCTTCCTCAGCACCGCGATGTTTTTCGCGTCGCGCTGAGCGAGCACGTCGTACTCGAGAAGGTTCCTGGCGATCGTCTCCGCCAGCTCCGGGTTACTGATTTCGCCGTCCAGTTTCGAAGTCAGGGCTTTTAGCTTTGGGGCTTTCGTGCCCAGTCGGTACCTGACCCGATTGACCACGGCCCCGCCGAAATTCATTTTCTGCTCGACCAGCTTTGAATGGAAGAACACGGCTTCTTCGACCTGATCGGCCTGAGGACCACAGACGACGATAAAGGTGGTCTCGTCGTCGGCCAGCAGGGCGCTCACCCGGTGGCCCCGCTCCTGGAAGCCGTCAATCATGCCTGAGAAGGCGGTGAAGAACTCCGAGAGGTCTGCCAGCAGGTCGAAGCCGACCAGGCGCTTGAGAACCGATAGGGCCACGCCGGCACCGCGTCCGGCGATCCTGGCCGCGAAGCCGGTCGGCCGGATGAAGACCTGAAGCGACTTCCCTTCTATGAACTGCGTGAGGCGCTGGGGAGCGTTGAGGAAATCCAGCGCGTTGCGGCTTGGCGGAGTGTCGAGCACGAGCAGGTCGAAACGCCCCTCGCTGTGGAGTTCGAAGAGCTTCTCCATCGCCATGTACTCCTGCGATCCGGCCAGCGCTCCGGATATCTGCTGGTAGATCCGATTGTTCAGCACCCGGTCCCTGGCCTCTTCATCCTCTGCGTGGCGGCTTACCAGCGCGTCAAAAGTTTCCTTGGCGTCGAGCATCATCGCCCAGAGTTCACCGCCTTCCTCCTGGACGCCGTGTTCGCTGATCAGTTCCGGGTCGACCATCGTCGCTTCATTGCCGAGCTGCTCGAGGCCGAGCGAGTCGGCAAGCCGCTTGGCGGGATCGATCGTGAGCACGCAGACTTTGAAGCCGCGAGCGGCCATGCCGAGTGCGATCGCGGCCGAAGTCGTGGTCTTTCCGACCCCTCCTGATCCTGCGCAGATGCAGATCCTGTTGCCTTCGAGGATGTTTTCGACCGAAGCCATCAGGTGAGTTCCTCCGCCAGCTTCCTGGCTGCGCCCAAGTCAATTTCGGGCT
>CALEMO010000004.1 GCA_937910825.1 uncultured Solirubrobacterales bacterium
CATTGCTCTCCCCCGGTGCTTTCATCATGGCCCGCCAGGAGAACCTGGAGACGATCCACCGCCACAACGTGGTCGCCGAACGCTTCGGCCTCTTCAGTGACCTGCGCCAGGAGATGGAGAGCGACAAGCACTCTCGCCGGCACGTTTCGATGAGGGAGTGGCTGGATCAGGGCTGAGGGCCGGAGTCCACGGTTGACTCCTCGCCACCCTTATCGTCGATTCGGCGCCGAAGTCCGAAGAAGTAGTCCAGGCCGCTGACCACGGTCGCCAGGACCGCGGCGTAGACCAGTCCGTCGACCCAGATAGGCGCCGGGTTAAAGGTGATCAGGGCGAAAACCGCGCCGATCTGGAGCACCGTCTTGACCTTGCCCATCCAGCTCGCCGAGATCACCACTCCTCTTTCGGCGGCGATCGATCGCAGGATGGTGACCGCGAATTCGCGGGCGATGATCACCATCGCGACCCAGGCCGGAAGGCGGTTCAGCGAGACCAGGGAAACCAGGGCCGCCGTGATCAGCAACTTGTCGGCCAGCGGATCCATCAGCTTGCCGAAAGTGGTGATTGAGTCCCTCGAGCGGGCGATGTAGCCGTCGAGTCCGTCGGTAAGCGCCGCCAGGGCGAAGACGATCGCCGCCAGGGTGTCGCCATTCGGCGTTTCGTCGAGCAAAGCGACGACCACCACGGGCACCGCGAGGATCCTCAGGAGAGTCAGGAAGTTGGGCAGATTCAGTGGTACCAATTCGAGGTCCTCGGAATCAATCCCGGATTCAGTCGCCGGACTTGCTCTTCTCGCGGATTTCGGATTCGGTGCTCTTGTCGCTTTCAGAATCCTCGGAGTCGCCGCTCCCGATCTGGTCCTTGAAATTGCGGAAACCCTGGCCTATGGACTTGGCCGCTGCCGGGATACGCTTGGGGCCGAAGATCACAATCGCGATCACGAGGACGATGATTACTTCTGTCGGGCCTACCTTTGGCAGGAAGGCGAGCGTGACACTCACAGCGGAATCCTTTGCCAGTTTCTTGGATATACCTAGTGTAAGGCCAGTGACTCGACAACTGAACCCTGACGGACTTGACGAACTGAATCGCACGATCTGCGACTGCACCCTCTGCCCGCGCCTGGTCGAATGGAGAGAGGGCGTCGCAATCGATCCGCCCCGCCGTTTTCGCGGCTAGCAGTACTGGTCCCGTCCACTGCCGGGCTTTGGCGAACCGCGAGCGAAAATCATGGTTGTGGGTCTCGCGCCCGCCGCCCACGGCAGCAACCGGACGGGTCGGGTGTTCACCGGCGATACCGCCGGCGATGGCCTCTACGCGTCGCTATATCGAACCGGCTTCGCCAGCCAGCCCGACAGCACCCGAATCGGCGACGGACTGCGGCTGGAGGGAATCCGCGTCTGCGCGGCTGTGCGTTGCGCACCGCCGGAAAACAAGCAAACCACAGGCGAGCGCGACAACTGCCTGCCGTACCTCGCAGCCGAGCTGGAACTGCTCGAGCAGGCGAATACGCTGGGCGCCCTCGGGGGGTTCGCCTGGGACTGCTTCCTGATGGCATTGAGGCAGCCCGGGCACAAGCTGCCGCGGCCGAAACCCAAGTTCGGCCAAGGAGCCGAGGTCGACCTCGGCCGCTGGCAAATGCTCGGCTGCTTCCACCCGAGTCAGCGCAATACGCATACCGGCCGTCTGACAACCGAAATGCTGGATCAGAGTTTCATCCGGGCAAGATCGCTTTCCCTCAGGAGAAGCGTGTAAGAATGGGTTCATGGAAGGTTCAGGCAGCAGGGGCCATGACCCGGCAGGGTCAAGAGCAGGCAAGCGCACCATCGTCGCCGTTTCGGCACTGGCGCTGGCGCTGACCTTCGGTGTCGCCCCGGTGATCGGCGACGGCCTCAACCGCGAAGCGACTCCCAACCCGGTGCTGGTGGTGCATACGGTGCCGGCGACCGAGGCGCAGGGTGCGTCAGCCATTGCGGGTGTCGCGGGCAAGAAAAAAGTGAAGAAGATGATCAAGACCCGCAAGGTCACGGTTACATCGAGGATCACCGACGCTGAAGAGCCGATCATCTCCAAGCCGAAAGAAGGCACTTTCGTCGGCATCAAGTGCCCCGGAAATTCGATCGCAATCTCGGGCGGGGTCGTGACCAGCTACATCAACCTGCTCGTTTCGTCCTCAGCGCCGAATCAGCCGCTGACCGGCAAGTACACGCCGCGCACCTGGTGGCTGACCGTCACCAACGCCAACATCGACGG
>CALEMO010000005.1 GCA_937910825.1 uncultured Solirubrobacterales bacterium
TGGATCCTCGCGGTCCTATCGGTGAAAGCCTCCAAGTCGTCACCAAGCCGCCAGGTAGGCAGGCCTTCGGCGAGAACCTGGATTCGCCTGGCGCCACCGGAGGCATGAAGCTTCACCTGAGCAGTCAGGGCCCGCCTGCTGGTAGCGATGTCACGGGGATCAGTCATCGAATAAAGGGTCTACGACGAAAATCCCAATTGATCGCCTTTTATATCGACCTAGCGGCCGTTGGGCGGCCGCCGCTACGTCGAACCGTGGCTGACGTCCCTCCCCTGCCCCGGCCGGATCAGCTAGCCGTGGAAAAACCTCCCAAGACTGACGGTCGAGGGTTTCAACCGTGCCGGCGAGCCCGGCCGCTAGACCCGGGCCTCAAGCCATTCGATCAGGTCCTGGGTGACGCGTTCGCGGTCGTCGGGTGGCTCGTTGATCAGCTCGTGGACGAAGCCTTCGTAGATGATGAGCTGCTTGTCGGAAGATCCGGCGCGCCCGTGGATGTCCCGACTGCCTGCTGCGGGAACTATCGGATCTGCCGAACCCGCGATGACCAGCAGCGGTATCTGCAGTTGGCCCACTTCGTCAGGCAGGTCGGCCATTGCCTCGACTATCTCGGAGACCGTTCGTGCCGGCTGCGCACCCTTGTAGACGAGCGGATCATTCATGTAGATAGAGAACTCCGCGGGATCACTCGAGATGCCCTGGAAATCGAGCCGGTTGACCGGGATTCTCGGCGCGATCCGGCTCACGAGTTTGACTGCCTCCCGCTGAATTCGCGGTACACCAAGGCCTTCCAGCGAAACGGCTGCTGACGAGAGAGTCAGCCCCGTGAGCTTGTCCTGATGGTCGAGCGCGTAACTCAAGCCAATGGTGCCCCCCATGCTGTGGGCGAGCATGAAAACGGGCAGGTCGGGCTGCACCGCGCGGGCCATTTCGACTATACGATCGACGTCCGCGACGGCATCACCCAAGTGTGTCAGCACCCCGCGGTGGCCTTCACTGAGCCCGTGGCCGCGGTGATCGTTGGCCCAGACCGAGTACCCCTCCCCGACCAACCGTTCGGCGAGCCTTGTATACCGATCGCCGTGCTCGCCGTAGCCGTGGACGATGACCACTTGAGCCCTGACATCCGCTGCAGTCCAGGTTCGCCAGTGGATACTGCCGCCGCCGGCACCGGTGAAAGTCCCCGTGGTTAATTGACTGGAAGGCAATTCATCTCCTCGCTGATCCGTCAATTGTTGTCCGGCAACGGTCCAAAGAAGCCCAATACGCGATTGACCATCCCTCCATCGTCGACTTCCGTCACATCGAAACCCGGGAGGATAACTTCACCATCCCGACTGATCTGCCACGAGTAGCGATGAAAACCATGGTGGCTGTCGACTCCGCTCGTTCGCGAGTACACAGCACCGGGAATTGCCGCCTGGACTTTTCGAACATTTTCTTCAAACTCGTCGATGCCGTGGGTCTCAACGCTGGGATCGATGAATGCGATCTCTGGTGTCAGTGCCCGCTTTAGATGGTTCCGGAGCACCGATGGATCAGACTCGTTCCAGGCGGCCAACATGTGATCGAGCGACTCGGGGTACGCCATCGGTTGTCTCCTCGTGCCTAGCGGTGTTGGTGCTAAGGCGCAAATGGTACAGCCGAGCCTCGACACTTCGAACCGCTCTTCGCCTTCGGAGCACTTCAAAGGCTTGTGGCCAAGAGCGCATCGAGTCCGGTGGAAACTGCTGAGGTCGTGACCCGCGAGGAAGCCTATGGGGGTCGAAGGGAAGGAATGGCATGGGGAATTGACTCGGACTCTTCTCAACCGGCAAAAGTGGCGATCATCGGCGGCGGCCTCGTCGGCTTGGAGGGGATGCTCGCACTCGATGCCATCGACTACCCAAAGGCGGACGTTCACCTGTTTTCACCGAAGGCCAGGTTCGTGCCCAAACCGCCTGCCGTTTCGAGTGGGTTCGGCCGTGGTGACCTGTTCAATTTCGATCTGCCGAAGCTGACCGCTACCGCCGGAGCCACCTTCCACAATTTGAGTGTCTCCGAGGTCATCACGCAGGATCGGGTGACCAGACTCCCGGACGACACTGCGTGACCACGAAAATGCGGAAATGTTTGTGACCCTGTCCGAGGGCGGCACATGGCCGCTGCCGCTATACGAGCTGGCCCTGCTGCGAGAACGGAACATCGAGACGATCCTGGCCCGGTTGGCACCGGCGCCGACGGCCGACTCCGCAACAAAGAGTTTTTGTGAGGGTTATCACGGTGATGGGCGATTGTCTATTGTATTTGCCTACCAAAACTCCTGGAAGAGAGATAAGACTTGAATGCTTTGACGCCGCACCTGCCTCGCCTTCGCATGCTGACCGCCTTTTTCGTCCTCGCCTCGATGCTGGCTGCCATCGGTTTTTCGGCGACAGCTGAGGCCGGCAAGTGGCCCAACAAGGGTCCTAGCGGGAAGAAGTTCTACTACCCGGCAAACAAAAAGATCAGCAAGAAGCACGGCAAGCTGATCTGGCAGAGGAAGTCCCAGATTGGCGTCCGCCTCTCATCCGCAAGGGTGAACAAGGTAATTGCCTACTCGTCGAGGTCGATTTTCGGCCAGAAGGTTGCCGTTACCGGTTCGATCGCCGTCCCGAAGGGTAAAAAGCCCAAGGGCGGCTGGCCTGTGGTCACTTATGGCCACGGAACAACCGGCATCGCCGACATCTGTGCTCCATCACGCAATACCCCGAACGGACCGGCTAACAGCTACATCACCTACATCGATCCAGAGCTTAACGCGATTCTCGAAGAGGGCTACGCGGTGCTCAGAACCGATTACCAGGGTCTTGGCACCCGTGGAATACATCCATTCCTGATCGGCAAGGCCGAGGGTCGCAGCGTGATCGACATCGTTCGGGCTGCCCGCGATATGAAGAGGGGGCTGTTCAGCAAGAAATTCGCGATCGCCGGACACTCCCAGGGCGGGCAAGCCGCGCTGTTTGCGGCCGGTCTCGCCAAGAAGTGGGCCCCAGACCTGAAGCTGCGGGGCACCATTGCCTGGGCGCCCGCCTCACACTTGGCAGATCAGGTTCCACTGCTGCCGGCTCTGACCTCCCCGAGTTCGCTCTCGGCGCTTGCGTCGTTGATCGTCCGGGGTGCTTCGGTCGCCAACAATGCGATTGACGGCAAGGCCCTGCTTTCGGACGAGGCATACGCCTTTTACCCGGATACCAAGACAGAGTGCCTCGGCGCTCTGTCCGAGCCAGACAGCTTCGGTGGCCTTGCGCCGTCGACGTTGCTGCGCCCCGGAGCCGACCAGGCACCGTTGCTGACCACGCTCAGTGCCAACAACCCGGCCGTGGCTACGCCTCAGCCGATATTCATGGCTCAGGGTGGGCTCGATACCACCGTATTCCCGTTCCTCACCAATGCCTTGAACGATGAGCTCGTTGCCCTGGGTGACAATGTGGACTACAGGTTCTACCCCGGCGCCAATCACAGCTCGGTTATCGTCGTATCCGAGGCAGACTCGCTGGCGTTCCTGAACGCACGCCTGCCCAGCCCGCGCTAAAAGAAGTACCGGAACAGGCGGGCGCCCCGACATAGAGGCGCCCGCCTGCACCCCCTGCGCTCGGAGCGCTTCGTCGACGCCTCACCCGCCCAGGCGATTTAGCCCAAGACGCTGACGGTGCACGCCGACCGCTGCACCTCGATGACCTCGAAGCCGGTCACCTTTCTGCTCGCGGACCTCGGCGTGGCCAAGAGCCACAACCGGCCCTACACCTCCAATGACAACCCCTACTCGGAGGCGCAGTTCAAGACGCTCACCGAAACGCCGTGGGCATGGCTTGTCCGCCGGGGAAGACGTGACGACATCGCCACAGTCCTCTTCATCCATCCGCAGACTGTGCGCTACCGGATGGGCCAGCTTCGCGAGCTGTACGGCGATCGGTTGAACGACCCTGAAGGCGTCCTGGCGGCAACCGTTGCGCTCGGACCCAAGGCATCAGGCAGGTCCTGAACCGACCTGAGGTCCCGCACCGCCTTCGGCATGAGATGGTCTCTGGCCCGCCGGCCCTCGCCCAACCGTAGAATGCTAGTAGCGACGGAGCCGTCTACGACACCTTGATCGGAAAGAAGAAACCTTGAGCCACTACATCAGCAACGTCCGGGACATCGAATTCAACCTCTTCGAGGTTCACAAGACTGACGATGTGCTGAAGACGGGCGCCTTCGGTGACCTGGACTCCGATACCGTACGCATCATGCTCGGGGAGGCGTCGCGTCTGGCCGAGGGTCCGGTTGCCGCAGCGTTCGCCGACACCGACCGCAATCCGCCGACCTACGACCCCGAAACCTTCGTGGTGACCCTGCCCGAGGCGCTGAAGGAGGCGATCGGGGCCTGGACCGACGCCGAATGGCCGAAGCTCGGACTGAATGAAGAGGTCGGCGGCGTCCCTGCCCCTTCGACTGTCTCCTGGGCGATCGCCGAGTTCATGGTCGGTGCCCTGCCCGCCGGATTCTTCTACCTGGCCGGCCCCGCCTTCGCACAGTTGCTCTACGGAAACGGTAACGAGGAGCAGAAGCACTGGGCCAGGCTCTCGATCGAGCGTGACTGGGGCGCGACGATGGTGCTGACCGAGCCGGATGCGGGCTCCGACGTCGGTGCCGGCCGCACCAAGGCGATCGAGCAGCCTGACGGCTCCTGGCACATTGAGGGCGACAAGCGTTACATCACCTCGGGCGACTCGGACGACCTGTTCGAGAACATCCTCCACTATGTGCTCGCCCGCCCTGAGGGTGCCGGGCCCGGGACCAAGGGGCTCAGCCTGTTCATCGTGCCGAAGTTCCTCTTTGACTCCGAGAGCGGAGAGCCAGGCGAGCGAAACGGTGCCTTTGTGACCAACCTCGAGCACAAGATGGGCCTGAGGGCTTCGGCCACCTGCGACTTGACCTTTGGCGCCCACGGAACCCCGGCCAAGGGCTGGCTGGTCGGCGACGTCCACCAGGGCATCCGTCAGATGTTCGATGTGATCGAGTTCGCCCGGATGATGGTCGGCACCAAGGCAATCGCGACGCTTTCGACCGGGTACCTGAACGCACTGGCCTACGCCAAGGATCGCATCCAGGGCGCCGACCTGACCCAGATCATGGACAAGACCGCTCCGCGCGTCTCGATAATGCATCACCCCGACGTTCGTAGATCGCTGATGACCCAGAAGGCCTACGCCGAAGGGCTGCGGGCGCTCTACATGTATACCGCCGTCCACCAGGATGAGACCGCGGCCGAAGTGGTTGAAGGGGTTGACCCCGGGCTCGCGATGAGGATCAACGACTTCCTCCTCCCCCTGGTCAAGGGGGTCGGTTCAGAGCGCTCCTACGAGATCCTGACCGAGTCGCTCCAGACCTACGGCGGCTCCGGATTCCTCGAGGACTACCCGATCGAGCAGTACATCCGCGACGCGAAGATCGACAGTCTCTACGAAGGTACGACTGCGATCCAAGCTCAGGACTTCTTCTTCCGCAAGATCACCCGGGACGAAGGTCGGTCGATGAACCATCTCTTCGAGAAGATGCGGGTCCAGATCGATGGCAAGGGCGGCGGCCTCGACAAGGAACGCGCCTACCTGGCAGAAGCTTTGGAGGACATCAAGGCTATGAGCGCCGGCCTGACCGGATTCATGATGAGCTCTCAGGAGGATCCGAAGAACATCTACAAGGTCGGGCTCGGCTCGGTCCAGTTCCTCAGGGCCTTCGGCGACCTGATGATCGGCTGGCTGCTGATCCGCCACGCCGAAGTCGCAGCAGCGGCACTCGAAGACGGCCCCTCGGAAATTGACAAGCCTTTCTACGAAGGCAAGGTCGTCGCAGCGAAGTTCTTTGCGAGGAACATGCTGCCGAACCTGAAGGCGAGCAGGGCGGCGATCGAGAACATCGAAAACGATGTGATGGAGCTCAGCGAAGACGCTTTCTGAGCCTGCTCACTTCGAAGAGCAGGGAATGCGTTCGAGCAGCAGGGTCAGTTCTTGCTGCATGAATCCGACGATCTCCTGGACCTCGGGAGTCTGCTCACGGTCAGCGGTGATGCCAATATCGACCGAATCACGGTAACTCATCACGGTTACATTGAGGCCCATGCCGTCGGAGATAATCGACAGCGGGTACATCGCCTCCAGTCTCGCACCACAGCAGTAGAGATCCACCGGCGGGCCCGGCACATTCGAGACGATCACGTTCCACGGCGGTCGGGTGAAGCGCCCCGAGAGCCTGGTCGCGACGCGTGCGGCACGGGTATGTAGAGCCGGCGGCACAAGGGTCGATATGTCCCGCATGGCTTCGACCGGCAACGCATCGTGGTTCTCCTTGCCGACACCAAGGTGTTCGTGGCTGAAGACAAGCCGCTCAAGGGGATCGTCCAGGTGGGTCGGTAGCGCGACCATCATCGCCGAGACCTTGTTGCCAAAGGTACCCCTCTCCTCCTCGGTGCGGACCGAGATCGGAACGAAGACGACCAGCGGTTCTTCGGGGAGCTCCCCCCGCCTGATCAGGTCCGCCCTCACCGCTCCGGCGACCAGGCTGACCACAACATCGTTGACCTTGACCGCGAAAGCGTCTTTGACCGCCTTGATGTCAGCCAGTGACATCGAGCCGAAGCCGAAGATACGGTGAGGCGATACGGCCGCTCCATAAGGCCCTCGTGGGGCCTTTACCGGTGGCCTTTCGATCACCTGGCCGTCCGAGTTGCGGCCGACGAAGTTGCGGGCTCTCGAGAGGGATCGGCTCATTCGCTCGGAACCCGGTACCCCTGTCAACGACGGCAAGAGGTCTGCATGAGGAAGGATTCGACCCAGCCTTGTGGCCAGGTTCACCGGGTAGCGCGGCAGTGATGTGATTCCCTGGGTCAGCAGGTCGAGGCCTCGGGGTACTCCACCCAGGTCATCGTCAGTCTCTTCCGGCGCTTCGACCTCGTGGGGTTCCGGTGAGAGGTCATAGATCGCGCTCATGATCTCACTTCCGGACATACCGTCTACCGCCGCGTGGTGAGTTTTGCTGAGCAGCGCCGCCATCCCCCCTGTGAGTCCCTGAATCAGGTAAAGCTCCCAGAGTGGCCGAGAGCGATCAAGCTGTCGCGAATAGATCCGGCCGACTTGCTCGGTCAGCTGTGCGAGGTCGCCCGGCGGCGGCAGCGCGATCTCCCGGACGTGGTAGCCGATGTCGAAGTGCTCGTCCTTGACCCAGTAGGGCCAGTCCAGGTTGAACGGGACCTGAGCCAGCCTCGATGTGAACGGCGGGATCAGATGCAGGCGGGAGCTGATGAAACCCTTGAGGTCCTCCAGGGTCAACTGGCCGCCAGGCGCGGTCGAAGGATCGAGTACCGCGAGGCCTCCGGTATGACCGTAATTGCGGTCGTTCTCAATCGCCAGAAACTGCGTATCAAGAGCCGAGAGCTGCTTCATCTCTGCCGACATCTCAGCCCCGGTTCAGCTTGCGGGAGAGGATGCGCCAGACGGCGGCATCGACGCCCATACAGAGGTGGCTGCTGTCGATTTCGATGTGCTCGGCCGCCGGATCCAGGCAGGCCTCAAACTTGACGACGCTGTCATTGCGCGCATACATCGAGATGAAACGCACATCCACCGGGAACGGCGCGATGATTTCCTCTCGTGATTCGCGGCAGCAGTCGCCATTCCAGCAGGTATGGCTCAGCAGCCCCGGGACACCAAGGGAGCCGAGACCGCCGATCATGCCGATACCAAGCCAGACAGGCGGGTGCACGGCGGTCTGGCTTTTGAGCGGTGAGCCCAGGGCGACCAGAGTCTCGACGAGGTCCGGCCGCCTGACGGCCAGCACCCTTGCGACCACCCCTCCCCTGCTCTGACCGATGACCAGGGCGCGCCGACCATCATGTTCGACCGCCGCTTCGAGGCGGGCCTCGACCGACTTGACCGTATCCTCGAGGCAGTCCACATTCCACCGGATACCGCTCCGAACCAGTGAGAATTCGCCGGCCTTGAGCCATTTCGCCATCCTGGTCAGGCTGGGGTCGCCCGCCAGGAAGCCGGGAATCAGGATTGCCGAGGCACCGTCGCCGCGGGGCGGGGCCGGCCAGTGCGGCATGTGGACGGTTGAAGCCCACTCCCCGAGCATCCTTACCGGCTGGGATGCGAGCCGCCCGGCAAGCGAGGCTGCGCCACCGGCGAATTGCTCGACCGGTGCGGTGGCTGACGGCACGTTGAACCCTGAAACTCGGATCTCATTCCCTACTTCCCGGACCCCCTGAAGAGAATCCCGTTGCCGGAAGGCTATACGCCGGAGACGATGCTCTCGGGGTGAAGCTGGCCTGCTGCTGTTTTCATACAGAGCCGGCTAGAGCTGCAGGGACTTCAGGGTGAGGAAATGCTCGATCCCGTAGGGGCCGAGTTCCCGGCCGTGGCCGGACATGCCCCTGCCACCGAAGGGGGCCAGCGGGTTGAATGCGCCGCCGTTGATTTCGACCTGACCGGTCCGCATGCGTCGGGCGACACGCTTGGCCCGCTCTTCGTCGGCCGACCAGACTCCCCCGGCGAGGCCGTAGGGCGTCGAGTTGGCGATTTCAATGGCGTCGTTTTCGTCCTCAGCGGCCATGATCACCAGTACAGGTCCGAAGATTTCCTCCTGGGCGATCGTCATCTCCGCTGTCACATCTGAAAACACGGTCGGCCTGACGAAGTAACCGGTATCGAGGCCGTCGGGGGATTCCACACCTCCGCAGATCAGACGGGCGCCCTCATCGATTCCGGTCTGGATGTAGCTGCGAATGCGCTCACGCTGGAACTCGGAAACCATCGGGCCGATGTCGGTCGCAGGATCGGCGGGGTCACCGACCTTCGTCTGCTCAACGGCGGCCGAGGCAATCGCTTCCACCATAGGCAGCGACGCCTTCGGAACGATCATCCTGGTCAGTGCCGAGCAGGTCTGTCCACCGTTGATGAAGCATTTTTCGATTCCGTCGATCACGGCCGTCTCGAGGTCGGCGTCGTCGAGGATCACATTCGCCGACTTGCCTCCGAGTTCCAGCGTTACGGGCTTGACCGAGGCGGCAGCAAGCTCGCTCACCCGGCTGCCGGCCCTGGTCGATCCGGTGAAAGAAACCATGTCCACCCCGGGATGTGCGGCCATTGCCTCACCGACGACCGGGCCGGTTCCGGTGACCATGTTGAAGACACCCGCAGGCACTGCCACCTCGTCGATGATTTCGGCGAGGATGAAGGCGCTGAGCGGGGTAACTTCGCTGGGCTTGACCACCACGGTGCAACCCGCAGTCATGGCAGGAGCAACCTTCGCTGCGACCTGATGAAGCGGGTAGTTCCACGGGGTGATCGCCGCCACGGTTCCGGCCGGCTCGCGCAGGACCAGTGAGTTCCCGATTGTCTGTTGCCACGGCAGGTGCTCGACGAGGTGCTCCATCGAGGTGAAAGAAATCGCGGGCAGAGCGGCCTGAATCATCATCGACTGGGTGATCGGGCTTCCAAGCTCCATAGAAATCAGTCCGGCGATTTCCTCGGCGCGGTCCTGGAGGCGCATACCGATCGCCGTGCAGATAGTGGCCCGGTCCATCGGCTCCAGTACGGCCCAGGATTCTGCGGCGGTGTTTGCTGCCGCAACTGCCAGATCGACGTCAGCGGCAGTTCCGGCCGGCACCGAACCCATGACCTGCTCGGTGGTGGGATTGATCACCGCGATGGTCTCCGACGAGCCCGGCTCTGCCCACTCGCCGTCGATGTAGTGCTGCGAAGTCTGCAAACCGGCCGCGGGGGCGCTCATGCGGCCGCCCCGCGCTCAGTGCCCGCTGGTCGCGATCTGCCCGATGCCTCAACTATGCGGTCGGCGGTCCTGGAAGCCAGCGACATGATCGTGATCATCGGGTTCGTGCCCGAAGCTGTCGGGAAGGCCGAACCGTCGCCGATCCAGACCCCCGGTGTGTCGTGGAGTTCGCCGCGAGGGTCGGCGACGCTCGTCGCCGGGTCCTCACCCATCCGGCAGCTACCCATCTGATGGGCGGAGAACAGCCGGGCCCCGCCGGCCCGCAGCGGTATTCGAGCGGTCCGCGAGATGAACTCGCCGATGTCGTCGCCGACCCTCCAGGTTGGCAGGCCTTCCGCCAGTACCTGGATCCGCCGAGCACCGCCGGCTACGTGGAGATTCACCTGTGCCGCCATTGCCCTTCTGGTCGTCGCGATGTCCCGAGCTTCGCTCATCGAATAGAGCGGCGTCGCGTTGCCGGCTTCGTCCAGGGTTACCTGACCCGAGCCATAGTCCCGGATCAAACCGATAGAAGCAGCCATGTTCTTGAACTCGAGAAAGGATGCCTTGTGCTCGACTGCCGAGGTGAAGGGAATAGCGGAGGCAGCCAGGCCGGTCGTATATTGGGTGCCTTCGATCAGGAATCCGTAGCCGTCATCGTCTAGGCCGGTGTCGAACTCGTCGATGATCCCGGCATGAGGCGCTCCCCACCATGCGCGCTGGTCTTCCCCGTAGTCGCCAAATACAAGGGTGCATGGATGCAGTCGCAGATGCATGCCGGTTGCCGGACCCCCAAGGCCCGAGCGCAAAAGTAATCCCGGAGATTCCAGGGATCCCGCAGCGACAATTACCTGCGCTGCAGTCACCGTGATGCTCGCGTCACCGATCCGGGCCTGGACCCCTGAGGCCCTGCCATCCTCGGTCAGGATGCGTTCGGCAAAGCAGCCGACAACAACCTCGGCGCCGCTATCGACCGCGTCCTGGAGATAGGTCTTGAGGGTTGACTGCTTGGCTCCGGACTGGTCGCCCCAGCCCATCAGGCCGGCGACGACCGGGTCGTGAAGGTCAGGATCCCAGTTACGGTCGACCGTTTCCCAGGACCAGCCAAGGTGATCCGCGCCTCGAATCATCGACTCCTGTGCGGGGTTCAGCTCGGAGCACTGGTCGTTCACGCCGAGTCGCTGCCAGACCGAGTCGACATGAGCATCGAAGGACGGATCCGTGAGGTCGGCGAGCCCATGCCCGGCCGCCCACTCGTCCCTCACCCAGGGCTTCGGACGCAGGCAGTTGGTCCAGTTGATGACCGTGCCGCCGCCAAGGCAGGCGCCCGCCTGGATGCTCACGTTGAAGTCCGCCGTCGGCGTCGGACCGCCGCGCCAGTAGAGACGCTGAAAGCCACCCAGTTCGGTCTGGTCGAAGTCGGATTCGTTGAAGTATTCGCCTGCTTCGAGCACTATCACCTTGAGGCCGGCCTCAGCCAGCCGCGCCGCGATCACGGCACCGCCCGCGCCCGAGCCGACGATGACGGCGTCTGCCTCGAGTCGCTCACCGTCATCCGGCTGAAGCGGCACGATCGGCTTGGCCACATCCGGCGGTACCGAAGCCGGGCCCGGGAATCCGAGCTGCGGCCAGACCGGGTTCGCTGGCATGCCGTAGGCGAAGAAAAGCGTCAGGCCCGTGAGCGCAGCGATACCGACAGCGGCCTCTCGGGATGCCAGCGACAAAGTCTTCAGGATCTGTTCCCGCGAAGCCTGGGAAAGTCGGTTGAAATGCTGCTGCTCCAGCAGGTCCAGCAATTCTGCGAGGCCCGATGATTTCTCGGGCTCCATCGCGCTGATCGCCTCGGCCACAGCCTTGTCTGCTCCAAGATCCCCTGCGCTGCGGCCCCAGACACCATGCTCGTCGTCCTGCCGGTCGATTGAAGGCACGATCGTGTCGCATACGACGCTAAGCGTGACCAGCTGTTCATCTGTCAGCAAAGAACTCTCCTCATCGGCGGCTTGACTTTGAGTCGATTCTATTCGCAGCTGTCGCCGGCATCCACAACCTGTTGTCCTGTCTACCTGCGGGTCAGCACAAAGGCCGGCTCGGTCATCGCGGTGTATCCACGGGAGCGCAAGTTATCGCTGAGCAGCGAATACAGACGCGCCAGCCTGTAGGGACCCGCTTCATAGCGATTTGGTCCCGTCGTATCGATTTCCGGGCTGAGACCCCGTTCGGCAAAAAACTCCTCGACCGCCTGGTCGACGAATTCGACACCGACAATCCTGCTCGCCATTTCCGCGAGGAAAACCATGTCGACGCTCTTTCCACAGAGCGGGACCAGCACCTGGTCCAGTCTGGCGCTCCCCCAGACATGTTCGGCGTACTTGCTGAACAGATCTTTGACCTCGGTGCGGTGGAAGTCGGTTTTGCCTTCTGCCCAGCAGATTTCCAGTCAGCTCTCTCCATTCGGGGACCCTAGCGAAGGCGGTGGCAGGATCGGCGGCAGTGCGAGCGGGAATGGAGTCTGCTCGGAACAACGGTCAAGTCGCCACTGATGGCGTCAGTGTGTCGTGGCAAGCTGACCCGAGAGGTCGCCATGAAGCTGCTCGCTGTGGCTGTTCAGGCCGGTGATCTCCAATTCGATGTCGTGGCGTTCGTAGTGGGTCGCGATCGCATCGAGAGCGGCCACGGCCGAAAAGTCCCAGAGGTGGGCTCGGGAGAAGTCGATCACGACCTGCGGAGGATCCTCCGTGTAGTGGAA
>CALEMO010000006.1 GCA_937910825.1 uncultured Solirubrobacterales bacterium
GTTCGACCTGCTCGTGACCCACAAAGCCGCCATCGACCAGCCAGGCCTCGGGCGCGAATCCCAGCATCGAAAGGGCCAGGATCTGGATCGAAAGCCCGGAAAACAGGGTCGCCTTGAGACCAAACCGGGCGGCGACCATGCCGCCGACCAGATTGGTGATGATGCCGAAGAATTCGTAGAAAAGAAAAAGTGAAGCAACTTCGAGCGGCGAGTAGCCGAGCTGGAAGAAGTAGAAGAGGACCAGTATTCGACTGGCCCCGTCGGCCAGCGTGTCCGCCCAGTAGGCGGCGGTCACCAGCACGTAGTTGCGCAGGTCGCCGGGCCGGGTAGTTGCGCTCATGTTCATGCCGGAGCCTTCAGGCTCCGGTGGTCGCGCCGGCCTTCGAGGCCAGATCGACCAGCCGGTTGGCGTAGCCCCATTCGTTGTCGTACCAGGCGAGCACCTTCACCTGGGTTCCGTTGACGACCCTGGTCGAAAGAGCGTCGACTATTCCCGAGCGGGGGTCACCTCTGTAGTCGACCGAGACCAGGGGCCGCTCTTCGAAACCGAGAATCCCCTTTAGGTCACCATCGGCGGCGGCGGAGAGAAGGCCATTGACTTCTTCGACGTTGGCCGCCCGGTTTACTTCAAAGACGCAGTCGATGAGCGAAGCGTTGAGCAGCGGCACCCTCACCGCGAGGCCGTCGAGCTTCCCTTCGAGCTCAGGGAAGATCATCCCGATCGCAGTCGCTGAACCGGTCGAAGTCGGAATCAGCGAGAGGCTTGAAGCCCGCGCGCGGCGCAGGTCCTTGTGGGCCGAGTCAACCACGGTCTGGGTATTGGTCATGTCGTGCAGCGTTGTGATCGACCCGTGCTCTATCCCTAGACCCTCGTGGATCACCTTGACCACCGGGGCCAGACAGTTCGTGGTGCAGGACGCGGCGGTCAGGATCCGGTGCCGGGCCGGGTCATAGAGGTGGTCATTAACCCCGATGACCAGGTTCAGGGCCCCCTGCTTCACCGGGGCCGCGACGATCACAGTGGTGACGCTGTCGGCCAGATGAGGATCCAGCGTCCCGGCCGTCAGGAATTGACCGGAGCATTCGAGCACCAGATCGACCCCCGAAGCGGCCCAGTCGATTTCCACCGGAGATTTTGCTCTGGAGTATCGGACCCGGTGACCGTCGATTTGGATGTCCTCGGTTTCGGTCTGGACATCGTGCGGCCACCGGCCCTGGACCGAGTCGAAAACCAGCAGGTGCCCCGACGTCGCGGCATCCGCAGCGGGGTCGTTGATGTGCACGAATTCGATGTCAGGACTGTCCCATCCGGCCCGCAGGGCAAGTCTCCCCATGCGCCCGAAGCCGTTGATGCCGATCTTTAAAGCCAAGCCATGCCTTTCCAAAGGTGTCAGATCGAGGGTGAACGTATCAATTGACAAACGTCGATTGAACTGATTTGATGGATTTCGATGAGCTCTGAACTGAAACTGATGCCCAAGCAGAAAAGTCCGAACGGCCAGCCTTGCTGCGAACCCGTGGTCTATCCGGACGTCGAGCGAACGCAGGCCGCGAATATGGCGAAGATCGCCAAGGCGCTGGGCGATCCGATCCGGCTCACTCTGGTCGACGTGCTTCGAAAGCATGCAGGCAAGGTCTGCGTATGCGAGCTGGTCCCGCTTTTCGACGTCAGCCAGTCAACGCTCTCCCACCACCTGAAGAAACTTCGGGACGTGGGCATCCTGGACTCCGAGCGCCGGGGGCTCTGGGCGTACTACTACGTAAACCCGGAAGAGCTGGACGAGCTGTCTGCCTGGCTCAGTGGCGGCTCGTAGCGAAAGGGCGCCGGAAACCATGAGCAACAAGCTGAAGCACGTTTGATTTGAAGCGGGCGCCAGCGGTGGCAGCGGCGATAACGACTACGTCCACGGTGACTACGGCTGGGACCGCATGGACGGTGACATCGCATCATTCGCGACCGCCAGGGCAAAGGTGTGTGGGTTTCACCGCCCGAGAAGAAGGCTCGCGGCGACGAACGGGATCGCCCGTTCGGCTTCGAAGGAATCGATGGCTCACCTCGCGGAGATACCTCTTGCGCGACGCATCGCACCAAAGGCCGCGGACCCGGTCGCGCCATCCGCCCGAGCCGGCTACGGCCTCACTGAAATGGGTGGGGTGGGCACAATTGATCATGTAGAAGGTCGGCCCTCCGTTGGTCAATTCGTCGGTACGTGGAATCGCTGGCTAAGAGGTTCACCGGTCGGAAGGTTGCCGTCGGTCTCGAGGGTGAACGAAATGATCACCGGCAGGTCCAGGGCCCGCACGATGCCGACAGTTTCCCCGTGTCGAGATAATCCAGCAACTCCTGGTCGGCCAAGATTTCCTCCGCAGCTTTCGGGATCCTGATCAGGCTGGCCAATTTTGTTGTGTGACCAGGCTCACTCGGCGAAAGACTTGAAGTCTGCCTCAGGCTTGCTGTAGCGTCAATCCTGTTGCCCGGCTCGAGCCAAAGCGCTCAGCCGGATGTCTGGCAGTCAGAGCACGTCGTGATGGTGCGCCCGCGGTTATCCGGGGCGCCCGACTGAGAAGCGTCTGGCCTCAGTTTCAACACGACCACAATTGCGCCGCACGCTCCCACACGGGGAGGCAATCACGGCGGCGCGAAATCAGAAAGCTTCGAATGTCAAACATCAATTTCCCGATGCCTGCAGGAATAACGATCCCGTCAATGCCGGTGAAGTTGCTCAGGGTTGAACTGCTGGCCGGCCTCGTCGTCGCGCTCGCCCTGATCCCCGAAGCGATTTCATTCTCGATAATCGCGGGCGTTGATCCGAAGGTCGGCCTCTACGCCTCCTTCACGATGGCGGTTGCGATCGCTTTCACCGGAGGCCGGCCGGCGATGATCTCGGCCGCCACCGGTGCAATGGCCCTGGTCGTGGTTTCCCTGGTCGACCAGCACGGGGTCGAATACCTGATCGCCGCGACTGTGCTCGCCGGGATCATTCAGGTCACGCTCGGCGGCCTCGGCATCGCCAAGCTGATGCGCTTCGTACCGCGCTCGGTGATGACCGGCTTCGTCAACGCGCTCGCCATTTTGATCTTCCTGGCCCAGGTTCCTCATCTGGTTGCGGGCGGAATGCTCGGCCTTGTACTGGTTGCCGGCGGGCTTGCCCTGATCGTGGTGGTGCCACGGATGACCAAGGCGGTGCCAGCCCCACTGGTCGCGATCGTCGTACTGACGGTGCTTGTCGTCGCATCTGGTATGGGAGTTCCCAACGTCGGCGACGAAGGCGACCTTCCCACGGTATTGCCATTCCTCGGCATTCCCTCGGTTCCTTTCAGTCTCGAGACACTCGCGATCATCGCTCCCTACTCGCTCACCCTGGCTGCCGTAGGCCTGCTCGAATCGCTGATGACCGCCAAACTCGTTGACGACATCACCGAGACACCTTCGGACAAGGACCGGGAGGCAAGAGGACAGGGCATCGCCAACGTGATCACCGGATTCTTCGGAGGAATGGCTGGCTGCGCGATGATCGGCCAGACGATGATCAACATCAAGACCGGCGGCGCGCGAACGAGGCTCTCGACCTTCGGCGCCGGTGTATTTCTCCTTGCCCTGGTCGTCGGCCTGGGTTCGGTCGTCGCCGTGATCCCAATGGCCGCTCTGGTCGCAGTGATGATCCTGGTCGCGGTCTCGACCTTCGACTGGCACAGCGTCAAGCCGGCCACCCTGAGAATGATGCCGCGCGGAGAAGTAGTGGTGATGACGCTTACCGTCGGCGCCACCGTCTTCACCCACAATCTTGCAATCGGCGTCGCCGTCGGCGTACTCGCTTCGATGGCGCTCTTCGCAAGAAGGGTCGCCCACCTGGTCCAGGTCGACCGCATGGTTGACCCGGACGGCAGTACGGTCCTCTACTCGGTGACCGGTGAGCTCTTCTTCGCTTCCGACCAGGAGCTGATCGACTCC
>CALEMO010000007.1 GCA_937910825.1 uncultured Solirubrobacterales bacterium
CTTTTCCGCACACCAGATGGGCACCTGTCGCATGGGAACGGACCCGGGCGCCGCGTCAGCCGATGAGGCCGATGACTCCCCGGCCAACCAGGAACAACCCGATGACCAACAGCAGGATCACGGTAAGGCGACGGCCGTTGGTTTCGATGAATTGACCGATGCCCAGCAGTACCCGCTCGGCCCGCCCAGGAGCGATAGTGGCAAGTGCCAGTGGTAGCCAGGCGGGCGTTGAAGCGATCAGCACCAAAAGCAGAACCAGGAGCTCGCGCTCAGGGAAAGGTGAACCGCTGACCGCTATCTCCTTCGCAGCCGGTACCACCAGAGCGAGCGTTGTGAAGTTCGTGGCCATGGAGAAGGCCCCGAAGGCGTAGGCAATGCTGGGCCCGAACCGCTGAGAAGTTTTCTTCTCCTTCTTCTGATCGGTTCCATGTTTCCGGCGTCGCCTGATGAGCAGGGAAGCCGACACGAGCAGGATGCCGATGATGATGTCGAGGTTGGAATTGAGGCTTGGTTCCTGGGGAAGCGAAATCGCTTGGCCAAAAAAGACCAGGAGGCCGACGAAAAGCAGAAGCACCAGCGCCGCCGCAATGGCGTAATGGCGGCCGGCAATCCTCCCGTTTGCTCCTGTGAGCAGCAGGGTCTGCTCGGTGAGCATCATGGGGCTGACTGCGGCGGCCAGTGCGAACGGCAGGAGCGCGAAGAAGGTTTGGATCATTCCACTGCCCGGCGTTCGTTGATCCCGCGTTCACCAGGGTTGGGAAAGAGCAGAAAGGCCATCAGGGCGATAAGAATCCCGATTGCTGTGCCGATCGCCCGTTGGCCGTCAGCTTCCTGGGCCGGTTCGCCCAGATAGAAGGCCAGCAGGCCGCGGCGGCCAGGCCGATAAACAAAGCGGTCACGGCCTGCCAGCGGAGCCGCTGGACTGCCGGAGCGTCGAAAGCCGTAAACCGCAGATGAACGCGCCGCTCGCTAGCGCGCCTTTCGTCGGGGCGTCGAAGAGGAGCTCGATCGCGAGAAGGGTCGCCACTGGTAATGCAGTCAGTGCGCCCCGGCGCAACATGAATGCCCGATCATCGCTGCGGATCGAGAAACGGGGCGAAGTCTTCAGCGCTTTCAGACCGTGCCCGGAACCAAATCCCCGAGCTGACCTGTGTACGTGAGTTCTGGATTCCACCGGCACAGTAAAATCGTACCGGAACAGAATGCAGTAGTAAGCCGACGTCGCTACACACAACAGCGCATGGGGCCATCTGGACGATTCACTTCAACTTTACATAACCGACATTATCGCGCATAGGATAGAAGTGTCACACGGTGGTGGTACACTGTTGCCATGCCCACCAAACACCGAAGAATTGCCGTGGTTGTCGACCCCGAACTTTCGGAAAGGCTGGATCAAGCTGCTCCGGCCTTTCCAGGTCGCAGTTCAGCAGCTCTCTTACGAGAGCTTGCCATGCTCGGTGCTGAATCTCTGAGCGGATCCGGCCGACCAAGCACAAAGCTTGAGCGGCTCTTGGCAAGACCCGGAGTCAGGCCCGCGCGTGGCGACCTGAAGGAGTTTCTCTCGAAACGCGTTGACAGGACGGTTCCCGAGGGTGTGGATCCGCATCGCGGAACCAAAGCCCTCGAAGAGCAGCGTGAAGAGCGCTTTTGAACCCCTTGAAGGACCCTGTCTACGCCGACACGTCGGCGCTGGTCAAGCTGGTCATCGACGAAGACGAAAGCAATTCGCTGGCGGAGCACCTCCGGGCGTCGAATCTTCAGCTTACCTCAAGCGAGATCACCGAGATCGAGTTGCTTAGAGCAGTTGCTCGCGCTGATCCTGACCAGCTTCCCGAGGCATTGGCGCTTCTGGAGAAAACGGTTCTTCTTCCCCTTACAACCGGAATCAGAAGACGTGCCGCGAGCCTGAAGCCGACATCGGTACGTAGCCTGGATACGATCCACTTGGCCACTGCACTCGAGATCCAGGCAGACCTCAACACTCTGGTGAGTTATGACAACCGGATGGTGGAAGCATCCCGGTCCGCCGGGATCGAAACACATTCTCCTGGAGCCTGAGTCACCATTCGCGACCGGACGATGGTAATCCGATTTTTGGCAGAGGGCGACGACCTTGTGGCCCTGACCGACAGTGACCTTGGCAACGCGTCCACATATACACCTCCGATCATCGAACGCATCAAAAACGATGGCCCGGCCTACAACCCGACGGCTTTGATCCTGGTGCCCACCCGTGAACTGGCCATTCAGGTGCACGAGGACATCTTCCAGTCCACCAACCGCGGCACCACTGCCCGGGTCCTCGGTCTATTTGAAGGAAAGCCCCTGACCAGCCAGATCGGGCCGCTCAAACACGGTGTTGACATAGTCGTAGGCACCCCGGGGCGAGTGCTTGAGCATGTCGAACGCAAAACCCTGCGTATCGAACAGCTCAAGATCCTGGTCCTCGACCGGGTTGACGAAATCCTGGAAATGGGTATTGCTCAGGAGGTAGAAACGATCGTCGGAGAGACACCTAAAACCCGTCAAACGGTCCTGTTCTCAGCGACCTCCCCTCCCCGCGTGCTCCGGATGGCCCGTAAACACCTTCGCGACCCGGAACTCGTCGGCCTTACCGCTGAAGAGTTTGAATCGGCTGCTGCTTCAGATGTTCCAGCAGCGCGCATGGTGAACCTCTACTTCGGCGCCGGCAAAGCCAGCGGCGTCACCCCGCGCGACCTGGTTGGTGTCATTACCAATGAAGGCGGTTTGACCGGTGATCAGATCGGCCCGATCAAGATCAAGCAGAACTTCTCCCTGGTCGCTGTTTCCGCCGAAGACGCCGAGGATCTGGTCGGCAAACTACGGTCCAGCCGTATCAAAGGCAGCAAAACCAAGATCCGCCTCGAACGTTTCTAGGAGCGCCACATGAGAAATTCTGCGGAGGTTAAGGTTGGTCTCGTCCCGGCTATGAATTCCTTTTGCAAGTTGTTTTCAAGCCGATCGGGCTTGCTTGATATGGTTTTTCTGGCTTCGACTACGCCAACTTCGTGCTCCCACACCACCTGACAAAAACAGAACTTCCCGGCATTTCGGCCGTAGCCTACGGACACCACGCGGGGTCGGTGCTCGCGTTTCGCG
>CALEMO010000008.1 GCA_937910825.1 uncultured Solirubrobacterales bacterium
GACATCGGGCCGGAAATCGGCAGCTCGATCATCTTGGTGCCGAGCCGCTTTGCCATCTCCCGTGCGTCGCTCTGCGTATCGCCGCTCGAATGCCGAGACGGCATCACCACACAGGTGACGCGATCCTGACCGAGCGCGTCCACCGCGAGGCACGCAACCAGAGCCGAATCGATGCCCCCGGAGAGTCCGATGCCGACATGGGCGAAACCGTTTTTCAACACGTAGTCCCTGAGGCCGGTGATCAGAGCGGTATAGACCTCGTCGAAATCGCTCATCCAGCGGGCCGGCTCGGCCGGCCCGCCAGCGATCAGCAGGTCCTCGGTGAACTGGCCGGCCCGGGTCAGCACATCTCCCTCCGGCCCGAGCAGTACGCTGCTGCCGTCAAAAATCAGCTCGTCCTGGCCACCGACCAGGTTCACCATCGCCACCGGACGGCCCGAAGAGATTGCAACCCGGCGAAAGATCTCTTCGCGTTGCTCGGACTTACCGCGGTGGTAGGGCGATGCCGAAAGGTTCACGATCAGGTCGGCTCCGGGCGCCAGGTCACGGCCGACCGGCGAATTTGGGTCCCAGCAGTCTTCACAGACGGTCACTGCGACTTTGGAGCCGTTGACATCAACCACCAAAGGGGTCGAGCCGTTGCGAAAGGTCCGGTATTCGTCGAACACCCCATAGTTCGGAAGCAGGCGCTTGTGGTAGGTCGCTTCGACCTTGCCCTCCTGAATCACGGCGACCGCATTCGCGGCGATTGCCTGGCCGACCGGATCGGCAACCGGGTCGGCGAAGCCCACCATCGCGGTTATTCCGCTCACACCGGCGGCCAGCTCTTCGAGAAGCGAAACGTTGGCGCGGACGAAGTCCGGGCGCAGGTACAGGTCTTCAGCCGGATAGCCGGTCAGACAAAGTTCGGGGAATACGACCAGCTCGGCCCCTGCGCAGCGGGCCTTGGCGATCCAGTCAGAGATCATCGAAGCATTGCCTTCAAGGTCGCCGACCGTCGGGTTGATCTGGGCCAGGGCTGTTCGTGGTCCTTTCAGCACAACCGGATTATCGCCGGACGGGGGAATGGAAGGCGCCTTGCATAAAAACGGGGTGTGCGTCAGCTCACACCGGACCGGGTCTCAAGTCTCTTGAATCCCTGTTGCTAACACAACACTAATAAAACGCCGAGCCGTCACTAACAGTCGACGGACGGGGGACCCAAATGCCCACTCGTAACAAAAGTGGGCACGGGGCGAATCCGGTGCTGATCCACCGGTAACGGCAGAAACCGTGAGCCCGGCAGCTAACCCCGCAGGCGTCAAGGAGACTCAGATGAACTTTTCTAAACGGACCTTCGGGCCCGGTTTTTTCATGCTCTGCGCCATTTTCACGATGCTGGACGCTGGGGCCGTGGCAACCGCGGCGACCACCGACGGCACCTCAGGCAGCATCACCTCCACAGAGTCGACGATCAAGGTGAAAGTCGCCCCCAAGGTGGCGCTCCATGGTGAGAAGATCAGGATTCGTGGTGCCAGTGGCTCGAAGCGTCACAAGAATGTGAACCTGCTCTTTCGTGAAGCCGGAACCAGGGGATGGAGCAGCCTGAAGATGATCGCCAGTGACCCCAAGGGTCTTTACCGCACTTCAGTCAAAGCGCGTGAAAGTGGTCAGTTCAAGATCCGTACTGCTCCCGGTGCCGACTCTCCGGCACGAGCACTTCGTGTGCGCAGCACGCTCAAAGTTAAAGGCGTGAACCGCTTCGTCAAGGTCGGGCAGCAGCTCCGGATCAGGGGCGTAGTCAAACCCGCCGGCAAGCGACGCATCAAGATCGTGATCAACGGCGCCGGCAGGACCATTCGCACGCAGACCCGGCCCAACGGCGGTTTTTCCGCGAAATGGCGCCCGGGCAGTCCCGGTAACTACCGGGTTCGCGTCTTCAGCGCCGGTAACGAAGTTGCGATCGGTGACTCAAGCCGTCGCTTCCGGGTTTCCGGGCTGCGCACGGCGCATGCCTCCTATTACGGACCAGGGCTGTACGGCAACGGTGTCGCCTGCGGTGGCACCTTGAGCCCTTCGACAATGGGTGTCGCCCACAAGACCCTGCCCTGTGGCACCAAAGTCACGATCAGGTACCACGGCCGTACGGTCAAGGTTCCCGTGATTGACCGCGGACCCTACATAGCCGGCCGTGATTACGACCTGACCGAGGCTGTGCGAAACCGTCTCGACTTCGGAGGTGTCGGCACCGTCTGGGTCGACCACTAGAGGAAAAGACCAGCGCCGGCCGGTTGGTCGGCGCTGGTAGGTTCCTGATGTGGCAAACCCTGAGTCGAAGAACCTCGAAGCCATTTCCAAGGCGATCGACCAGCACAACTCAGGCTGTCCGTATCCGGCGGCCGAGGTGCGGATGAACCCTTTCGAGATCGAGCGGCTGGGCTGGCAGGAGATTCGCGGCCTGCCGATCGTCGGCGACCCCGACCTGGGGACCGGACGTTTCCGGATCGTCTGCTCCCGCGACATGGACGGAGAGGATCTCGAAGAGACCGAAGCGATCGGTCGTGACCTGATCACCGTTGCGCCGGTCCGGGAAAGCCCCGACCTGCCCGAGTACCCCGGTGAGCCGGGTCCGCCGGATGAGCCCGGCCCCCGCTAGACGTCGTTCCAGAAGTCCAGACCGAGGTTCGTCAGCCAGTTTTGTACCTCGATGTTCAGTCGGAAGAATTCCCCTGTCCAGATCAGGATCCCCATGGCGATCAAAATGACCCCGCCGATCGCGACAATCACGTTGTAGTGGCGTTTTACCACAGCGAATGCCGTGGTCATCCGGTTGAACGCAATCGCCGTCAGCAGGAACGGGATCGCCAGGCCCGCTGAGTAGACGGCGAGCAGCAAGGCTCCGTCGGCCGCTGATTGCGAAAGTGAGGCCGCTGAAAGGATCGCTCCCAGGGTGGGGCCGATGCAGGGTGTCCAGGCGATTGCAAATGCCGCGCCGGCGACGATCGGCCCGCCTTTGCCCGCACGCGCCATCAGGGCGTCAAAATGCCACTCGCGATTCAGCTTGAGGACGAAGAACGATGCTACGAAGAGCAGGCCCATGAGGATGATCAGCGCGGCTGAGATCTTCTCGAGCAGGTCGCGGTTGTCGACCAGGGTCGAGCCGATTTTGGTCGCCGAGAGACCGAGCAGGATGAAGATCGTCGAGAAACTGGCGCAAAAGAAGAGGCTCGGGACCAGCACACGCCGCAGGCCGGCGTCATCGAGTTCGTCCACCGATACCCCTGAAACGGCTGACAGGTAGCCCGGGACGAGCGGCAATACGCAGGGGGACAGGAAGGAGACGATGCCCGCGAGAAGCGCGGCGAGGAGTCCCACGCCCGCGGCGGGGTTGGCTGCTGCAAGAACTTCCAAGGCAAAGCAAGGGTAGTCGGACGACGATCCGGGCGGTTGCCCTTTACATTGAATTCAACTTGCAGTGACCGACCGGAGGAGGCATCTCATGGAAACTGAACACCCGCTCGCAGGACAGGTAGTTGTTATCACGGGAGGCGCCGGTGGCATCGGGCTTTCGACCGCACGCATGCTGGTCGCCGCCGGAGCCCGGGTCGCGCTGGGTGACCTCGACGCCGACGCTGTAGAAGCAGCAGCCGTCGAACTCGGCGACGGCAACCTCGGAGGCAGGCTCGACGTCACGGACGTCGAATCATTCGAGGCCTTCTTCGATCGCGCCACAGATGAGCTTGGGCCGGTCGACGTGCTGATCAACAACGCCGGCGTGATGATGCTCGGGCCGCTCGAAGAGGAAAGCGAGGCGGTCACTGCCACCACGATTTCAGTCAATCTCAACGGTGTGATCAACGGCACCAAGATCGCGATGAGGCAGATGAAGTCCAGGGGAAGCGGAAGGATCGTCAACATCGCTTCGCAGGCCGGCAAGGCGGGTCTTCCTGGCGGAGCCACGTACTGCGCGACGAAGTTCGCGGTCGTCGGACTCTGTGACGCGGTGCGCAATGAGCTTTACGGTACGGGCGTGGGGGTGACCTGCGTGATGCCGGGTGCGGTTGCGACTGAGCTCGGCGCGGGCCTGGGCAAGGCTCGTGGCGTCGACCTGCTGAGGCCGGACCAGGTAGCCAAGGCGATCACCGAGGCGATCGAGGATGGCCGGAGTGAGGTCTGGCTGCCGAAGCTCACGAGATTCATCAATCCGCCAGTCGCCCTGCTGCCGGCATCGGGTCGCGATTTCATCCTCAGGGCGATGAACGGGCATACCGTGCTCGCTCAGGCAGATAGCACCCGCAGGGCCGAGTACGAGAAACAGGCTCTCGAAAAGAGCTGAACAGCAGGCCCGAAAAAACTTTCCGACAGCGGGACAGGTGGGAGAGTCGAACCTCCGGTATCCTTCTCAGGTGGACTGGCTACGGCCGGATGGCGGATTCCGCCGCTCAAACCACCCCATCCCGACCACCCAATAAGCCCGCGCAGGCACTGAAAGCGCGATAAATGACCGAATTTTCCCCGTCGTCGCCGTCTTCAGACGGCCTTTACGACTCCACATTTGAACACGATGCATGCGGCGTAGCCATGGTGGCGCGGCTCGACAACGTGCCGCGGCACGAGGTCGTCTCACAGGGACTGCTCGCTCTTGAGAATCTTGAGCACCGGGGTGCCGCCGGGGCCGACGCAAGCACCGGCGACGGGGCCGGAATCCTGCTCCAGGTACCGGATCTTTTCTTCCGCGAAGCAACCGAAATGGACCTTCCAGACGCCGGCAAATACGGAGTGGCGATGTGTTTCCTGCCACAGGACGAGCAGCGGCGGACGGAGCTGATGAAACTGATCGCCGATACCTCCGCGGCGGAGGGACAGACGGTGCTCGGCTGGCGCGACGTTCCCGTCGATACCGGCCACGTCGGCAAGACAGCGAATCTGAGTCGACCGCATGTTGCCCAATTGTTCGTCGCCGCATCCGAATCGTTGGCTGACGACCAGGATACGTTCGAGCGCAAGCTTTACGTGATTCGCCGGGTCTGCGAGATCGAGGCTGGAGAGCAGCTTTACATCGCTTCATTTTCGTCCCGCACAATCGTCTACAAAGGCATGCTCACCTCGTATCAGGTGCCTGGCTTCTATCCGGATCTGCGCGACGAGCGCGTCCGGTCCGGCATGGCGCTGGTTCACTCCCGGTTTTCCACGAATACTTTCCCAAGCTGGGACCTGGCCCATCCGTTCAGACTGATTGCGCACAACGGTGAGATCAACACCCTGCGCGGCAACATCAACTGGATGCGGGCGCGGGAATCGCGGCTCGAATCGGAGCTCTTCGGCGACGATCTCGACAAGATAACGCCGGTCGTGCGGCCCGACGGCTCGGACTCCGCGACCTTTGACAACGTGCTCGAGCTGCTGATGCTCGCCGGCCGCTCACTTCCCCACGCGGCGATGATGATGATCCCCGAGGCGTATCGGAACCGGGACGATCTCTCTGAAGAGCTGAAGGGTTTTTATGCGTACCACGCCTGTCTGATGGAGCCATGGGACGGCCCTGCGGCCGTCTGCTTCACGGACGGCCGCGTGATCGGAGCGACTCTCGACCGCAACGGTCTGCGCCCGGGACGCTGGCTCGAGACCAAGGACGGAATGGTAATCCTCGGATCCGAAATCGGGCTGCTCGACATCGACCCTGGAAACATCAAGCGGCTCGGGCGGCTTCAGCCCGGCAAACTGTTCCTGGTCGACCTCGAGAAGAACCGGATCATCGAGGACGAGGAATTTAAGAAAGAAGTGGCCGGCCAGCGGCCATATGCCGAGTGGTTCGACCGTGCGTCTGTCCATTTCGACGACCTGCCGACCGCCTACGTGACCATGACCGGAGTCCAGCCGACGCCGAGGCGGCAGATGGCCTTCGGCTACACCCAGGAAGACCTGCGGGTACTCATTTCTCCGATGGCCGCCACCGGTGCTGAACCGATCGGCTCGATGGGCAACGACAACGCGCTGCCCGTTCTCTCGGACAACAGGCCTCCGCTTTACTCATATTTCAAGCAGCTCTTCGCCCAGGTGACGAACCCGCCGGTCGACCCGATCCGGGAAGAAGTGGTGATGAGTCTCGCCGCCGGCGTGGGCCGGGAGCAGAACCTGCTCAGCGAGACCGAGCAACATGCCCATCAGCTCTGCCTGGACCAGCCGATCCTGATGAATCAGGAGCTGGAGACGATCCGCCACGTCAACCACGACATTTTTCGCGCTGATACGATCGACATCACCTGGGACGTCGCCGAAGGCCCTGAGGGGCTGGAAGCACGCCTTCAGGCGGTTTGCGAAGAGGCCGAAGAGGCGATCGAGAGCGGTTTCAACATCCTGATCATCTCGGACCGCCGGATGGGACCGCGCCGCGTACCGATTCCCGCACTTCTTGCGGTTGGTGCAGTTCACCACCACCTGGTCAGGGCAGGTACGCGCCTGCGGGCTGGCATGGTGCTCGAATCTGGCGAACCCCGCGAGGTGCACCACATGGCGACCCTGATCGGCTACGGCTGCAGCGCGATCAACCCATATCTGATGCTGGATACGGTCGAAGACATGGTGATCCAGGGCCTGGTGCCGGACATGGACTCGCCCGACCGCGCCCAGCGAAACGTCGTCAAGGCGATCGGCAAGGGCCTGCTGAAGACGATTT
>CALEMO010000009.1 GCA_937910825.1 uncultured Solirubrobacterales bacterium
CTCTTCGTGCCGCTGATCGGCCTCGCCGAAGAACGCAGCGGCATCAACTACGAAACCGATGAAGCCAGCACCCGGGCGATGCGCATCGTCGCCGACCACTCCCGGGGGATGAGCTTCCTGATGGCCGCTGGAGTCGTGCCTTCGAATGAGGACCGCGGCTACGTACTGCGGCGGGTGATGCGGCGCGCGATTCAACAGGGGCGCGCGCTCGGCTTTGAGGGCAACTGGCTCGGCGAGTTCACCGACCGCACCGTGGAGATCATGGGCTCGGCCCATCCTCAACTCGCCGCCGGCAAGCAGCGCATCGATCGCTGGGTTAAGGCGGAAGAAGAGAGCTTCGGACGAACCCTCGACCGTGGGACCGCGTTGCTCGATGAGCTGGTCGTACAGGCGTTGGAGCAGCACCAGTCCTGGATCAGCGCCGAGGACGCTTTTCGCCTCCACGATACTTTCGGATTTCCCTATGACCTGACCAAAGAAATGGTCGCCGAACGTGGCCTCCAGGTTGACGATGAAGGCTTCGAAGAATTGATGGACGCCCAGCGTCGCCGGGCCAGAAGCGGCGCTTCGGGCGGCAGCCGCGGCGAGCGGCACGACCGGATCCTCGATTTCGCTGCCAGCGGACCTGCCTCACGCTTCGTCGGATACGAGTCCCTGCGCTCGGAGACCGGTCTGGCTGCTGTTGAAAGTGATGGCGAGAAGCTGCTGGTCAAGATCGAAGAGAGCCCTTTCTATGCTGAAGGCGGCGGCCAGGTTGCCGACACCGGCAGCGTCACCTGGCCCGAGGGTGAAGCGACGGTCAGTGATGTAGTCAGGGTCGGTGACGACCAGGTGATCGAGCTTCAGGTGCCTGCCGGCACATCAGCCCCGGCGGTGGGCCAGAGGGTCGAAGCTGGAGTGGACCGTGAGGCCCGCTTCCGCACGATTCGAAACCACACCGCGACCCATCTGCTCCACGCCGCCCTGCGAGAGAGGCTGGGTGAGCACGTCCACCAGGCTGGTTCGGCGGTCCGGCCCGACAAGCTACGCTTCGACTTCAACCACGGCGAAGCCCTGTCGCCCGAGGACCTGGCTTTCATCGAAGACCGGGTCAACGGATGGATCAAGAATGCAGATCCGGTGCGCTGGATGACCATGGAGAAGGGCGAGGCCGTGAAGCTTGGTGCCATGGCTCTGTTCGGCGAGAAGTACGGCGACTGGGTAAGAGTGGTCGAGGTCGAAAACGTCTCGCGCGAATTGTGCGGTGGAACCCACGTCACCAATACGGCGGAGATCGGAATTTTCAAGATTACCTCAGAGTCTTCTAGCGCCGCCAACGTGCGCCGCATCGAGGCGATCACCGGCCCGGATGCGATCGATTTTTATCGCGAGCGGCTCAACGACCTGAATCAGATCGGGGAGCTGCTCGGCGAAAAGCGCGATCCGGTGGCTGCGGCCCGCCGTGCGGCAGAGGCGCTGGACGAAGCCAGTCGGGGCGCAAAGCAGCAAAAGCAGCAGCAGGTCGGCTCTGTAGCCAAAGAACTGGCTGCCCGGGTCGATCGAATCGGGCCGGTCGAAGCGGTGATCGCGGAGGTTGACGAATCCAATCCGAAGCAGTTGCTGGCGATTGCGAAATCGATTCAGGCAGAGCGCCCGGGGGCGTCCGTGATTCTGGGGGGCGCCGATAAGGACGCCGGCAAAGTCGGGCTGGTCGCGCTGATCTCCGACGGCGACACCGCTTCTGTATCTGCCGCCGACCTGATTGGCGAAATCGCCCCGCTGGTTAGCGGCGGCGGTGGTGGCAGTGACGGCATGGCTCAGGCTGGTGGCCGGGATCCGGACGGCGTGCCCGATGCCCTGGGTGCGGCGCGAAGCTGGCTGGAAGCGCAGGCCTGATGAGGGTCCTTGCGCTGGATTACGGCCTGGCACGTATCGGATGCGCAGTCTCTGACCCGAGTGGCACGCTTGCCACTCCGATTGCGGTGATCGAGCCGCCGGAAGTCAGCGCCGTGGTGGAAGTCGCAAATGAGCGCGAAGTTGAGTGCATCGTAGTCGGGCTTCCGGTCTCGCTATCAGGCGAAGAAGGTGGGCAGGCTGACCTGACCCGGGGATTTTGCTCGGAGCTTGAACGGGCGACGGACCTTCCGGTGGAAACCTACGACGAGCGCTTCACCACTCGAATGGCGGCTCAGACCCGACGCTCCGCGGGTGCTGGCGCGGCCGAGGATTCGATCGCGGCCGCGCACCTGCTCGAAAGTTTTCTCGCTGCTTCGAAGCGTGGGGGCGAGAGCAATGGCTGAGCGCTGGTTCG
>CALEMO010000010.1 GCA_937910825.1 uncultured Solirubrobacterales bacterium
GGCTACATCACCCAGGAGCAGTACGACGACTCAGCGGCTGAGGCGCTGCCCGCTTCGAAGGAGATCGAACCTCCACGGCTCGATTCCGAGGCCCCCTACTTCACTGAATGGATCAGGCAGCAGCTGGTTGACAAATTCGGCGCCGGCCGGACATTCTTCGGCGGCTTAACCGTCAAGACCAGCCTCGACCTCGAGGTCCAAGCGGCTACTGAAGCGGCGATCGAAAGCACCATTGGTGGCGTCGGACCGGATGCTTCGGTTGTGATCATCAATAACAAGGACGCGACAGTAGACGCCATGGTCGGTGGCTCGGACTACAGGTCGACTCCTTTCAACATCGCAACCCAGGGACAACGCCAGCCCGGCTCTACGATCAAACCATTCGTGCTGGCGACTGCGCTCGAGCAGGGAATCTCGCCCTCGACCGTCTTCGAGTCAGCTCCTCAGGAATTCTCCTTCGGCAAGAAGAGCAAAGAGACCTTCGTCGTCAAGAACTACGGGGATAGCTATTCCGGTTCGAGCGACCTGACCAGTGCGACCATCAACTCGGACAACTCGGTCTACGCGCAGCTCGGACTCGAGGCGATTGATGGGGGCACCAAGGCGATTGCGCGGACCATCCACAAGATGGGCGTCAGGGACAAGGTCCAGACCAACCCCGCGATGGTGCTCGGTACCTCGGAAGTGACCCCTCTCCAATGGACATACGCCTTCAGCACCCTGGCCAATGACGGCCGACGGGTGAGCGGCACGCTCGCCCCGGAGCCCGGCGATTCTCCGGTGGCATATACGAAGGTGACTGACGAAAGCGGCGATACGATCAAGGGCGGCGATAACGAAGTGATCAGCACCGGCGTGATCTCGCCGGAGTCGGCGGTCACCGCCAAGGGCATCCTGCAGCAGGTCGTTACTTCCGGAACCGGCACCAACGCCGACATCGGTGACGCGAGCCAGTGGGGCAAGACCGGTACTACCGAGGACAATACGAATGCCTGGTTCTGCGGAGCGATAACGGAGATTACGGCCTGCGTCTGGGTCGGCTATGCCCAAGGCTACCAGCAGATGCTCACCGAATACGGCGGACAGCCCGTCGACGGAGGAACCTTCCCCACATTGATCTGGGCCCGGGTCGTCGAAGCCTGGAAGGCGATCGAAGAAGCGCGCGCCGCGGATCGGGAAGCCGCCGCAGCCGCTAAAGAGGCTGCGTCTGGCGACACCGGGTCGACCACGGATGAGAGCACCGTGGTCCCTGACACCGTGGCGCCCGAGACGACTGCACCTTCGACGGTCGAACCCGCCCCGGACACCGCACAGCCCGATCAGGTGCCGGCACCTGAGCCAACTACGCCCGCACCCACTGACCCCGCACCAAGTGCTCCGGTTCCGACCACCCCGGCCCCGCCGTCGGGTGGTGGAGTCACGCCGAGCAGCGGCGGCGCGTCACCCGGCTAGGAAAGCCAGGTGGCCGTCAGCCTGCCCAAGCTGGATCTTCAGGCTCGTGCTTGATGTTCCACCTTCGCTCAGCTTGGACTCCAGCCAGCTTCCCTGCTTGAGCACCTCGAAATACTCCTCGTCAAGGTCGGGTGAGTACTGCGCCAGTTCTTCGGGCGTCAGCTGCGAGAGATCTCTGCCCTGAGCGACACATTGCCGGACCAGGTCGCCGACGATTCCGTGGGCCTCGCGGAACGGCACACCGCGCCGCACCAGCAGGTCGGCGACTTCCGTCGCAGCCAGCATCTCGTCGGCAGACGCCGCCTGCAAACGCTCGCGATCGAATTCAACGCCTTCGAGGATGCCGCGGGTCATGTCCAGGCTTGCCTCGATGGTCTCCACCGCATCGAAGAACGGCTCCTTGTCCTCCTGCATGTCCTTGCCATAGGTGAGCGGCAGCGCGTGCATCACGCCGAGAAGAGTCGTGAAGTCGCCGATGATGCGCGGCGCTTTCGCTCTGAGCAATTCCGCCGAATCCGGATTCTGCTTCTGTGGCATGATGCTCGAGCCCGAGGTGAAGGGTTCGGCGATCCGGGCGAAGCCAAATTCCGTGCTCGACCATATCACCAGCTCGGAACCGAGGCGCGAAAGGTGCGTCGCACAGATCGCGGCTGCAGAAAGGTAATCCAGCACGAAGTCCCGGTTCGAGGTGGCGTCGAGTGAATTGCGGGTGATGTCATCGAAGCCGAGTTCGGCGGCGACCGCATGGCGGTCGATCTTCCAGTTCACCCCGGCGAGTGCGCCCGAGCCGAGCGGCATCACCGCTGCAGACTGTCTTGCGGCTTCGAAGCGCTGCCAGTCCCTCGAAAGCATCCAGAAGTAGGCCAAAAGGTGGTGACCTACATAGACGGGCTGGGCCCGCTGGAGGTGGGTATAGCCGGGCATTGCCCAGTCCTGGTGCCCACGGGCTAGTCGCAGCAGTCCGGACATGACCCCGTAGATCAATTGCCTCGTCTGTTCGCAATGGTCCATAACTGCCATACAGATGTCGGTGGCCACCTGATCGTTCCTTGAGCGGCCGGTATGTAGCTTTCCGGCCAACGGCCCGATCAGCTCGGCGAGCCGGCGCTCGATCGCCATGTGGATGTCTTCGTCCGCGGGCAGAAACTCGAAGTTGCCGCCGGAGAGCTCCTTTTCGATCCCGGCCAGGGCCTCATCGAGGCGCCCGACCTCATCATCGGCGATCACGCCGATCCGGTTCAGTGCTGCGGCGTGGGCCCTCGACTGGGCAACGTCGTAGGGAGCGAGCTGCCGATCAAAATCGATCGAGCGGTTCAGCCGCCAGAAACGAGGATCCGGATCTTCACGAAAACGGGACACCGGGCGATTATCCCGTTATGGCCGTCTTCAGGGCTGACGCCACACGATCGGCGTCCGAATCCGAGAGGCCGGCATAGAAAGGCAAGGCCAGGGACCGCTCGGCGACCGCCTCTGTCACCGGAAACATGCCGGGGCTGTAGCCGAGATCACGCAGATGCGGCAAAAGATGGATCGCCGGCAGATACGCCTTCGCCGGAATGCCCTGCTCGGCCAGCTTGCCGATCACCGCGTCGCGGTCGGTTGATTCCGGCAGTCTCACCGGATAGACGAACCAGCTTCTGTGGCATTCGCCGCTGCCGGGCTGTGGCAGCTCCAGACCCTCTATCTGCGCCAGATGCCTGGCGTACGTATCGGCCGATGCGGCACGTGCGGCGAGGATGCTGTCGAGCCGCTCAACCTGGGCAACGCCCACCGCAGCCGCGATGTCCGAGAGACGGTAGTTGAATCCGAGGCGGTCGTGCTCGAGCCAGGACATGTCGGTGGAACGCCCTTGATTGCGCTCGGACCTGATCTGCGAGGCCTCATCGGCGCTTCGGGGAATCAGCATTCCGCCTTCGCCGGTGGTCATCTGCTTGTTCGCGTAGAAAGCAAATACGGCCAGGTTGCCGCGGCTACCCACTTTGCGGCCCTGGGGGT
>CALEMO010000011.1 GCA_937910825.1 uncultured Solirubrobacterales bacterium
GGCAGGTAGCCACTGGTCACGCCCTTGGCGAAAATGATCATGTCGGGTACGACTGAAGGCCAACGCTCGATGCCAAACCAGGTACCGAGCCTGCCGAAGGCGCAGATCACCGAGTCGACCAGCAGCAGGATGCCGTGATCACGACAGATCGCCGCTACATCTTCCATGTAGGCGTCGGGCGGCGGATATACTCCGCCGGCTCCGACCACCGGTTCGATGAAGAAAGCGGCCACCTTCTCGGGGCCGATGCGCTCGATCTCGCTCCGCAGCGCATCGGCGTCATCATGGGCGACGATTGAAATGTCTTCGACCAGGCTGCCCACCCCCTGTCGATTCGGAGGGATGCCGGCCAGGCTCGTGCCGAAGCCATGCGTGCCGTGGTAGCCGTGGACCCGGCCGATCAGGTGATGGCGGCTCTCTTCGCCCCTCTCGTGCCAGTAGCGGCGGGCGAGCTTGGCGGCGGTATCGATGCTGTCGCCGCCGCCGCTGGTCAGGAAGACCCGGGCGTCGGGAATCGGCGAAAGGCGGGAAAGCTTCTCGGCCAATTCCAGCGCCGGACGGTTGGCGAAGTCTCCGAAAGCCGAATAGGTCTCGAGCTCGGCCATCTGGTCGCTGACCGCCTGGCGGATCGAGTCCTGGCCGTGGCCGACGTTTGTGTACCAAAGGCTCGCGGTTGCGTCCAGGTAGCGCTTGCCCTCTTCGTCGAATACCCAGACGTCCTCACCGCGGGTCAGGACAAGCTGGTTGTCTTTCACCTTGCCCATCTGGGCGAAGGGATGCCAGAAGTAATTGCTGCTTGCGTCGTCCATGCTGCGACCATACCGATCCGGAGGACCGGCTCAGTCGAGCAGGCGCTCAGCGCTTGTTCGGCCAGCGGAATCGCTGGTATACGCAGCCGAGACCGTCGCGCACGATCCTGGTCGAACCAACCGAGCTCAGGACCAGCTTGCGCTTGAGCCTTTTTGTCTTGAAGCGCCAGCCTTCGGGTAGCGCCATCGCCGGCCTGCGGTCGATTCGGTTGAGCCTTTTCTCGGTGATCGACGCATCGACCCCGCGGGTATAAGCCTGCATCGCGAAGCGCGTGCCGTTGGGGGAAATCACCAGGCGCAGGGAGCGGCCCTTGCGGTAGTTCCATTCGGTGGTGCGGTTGATCGTCAACACGGTGAAAGGTTCCGGGGCCAGCGAGCTGGTTTCCAGCACACCCACCTTGCGCACCTCGAGCCCGCTGAGCACGATCGGGGCGTCCGCACTTGCGCCGGTAATCGCGTCAATCACCCAGCGCCGCGGTCCGTTCGGTGCGGCCAGCGCCGCGCCCTGGCTCTCCCGGACTTCATTGAAGTCGACCGCCTTCCACTTGTCCTTTGGGCAGTCGTTGAGGCCGACCGTATTAAAGATGTCGACCAGAAACGTGCCGGACTCGCTGGGGTTGACCGTGAAGATCTCGCAGTAACGGGTGTTGTAAATGCCGTAAAGGCTTCCGTTGCTCACCGCTTTCTTGGCCGGCGCGACGGCCGGCAGCAGCAACAGCGCCAGCATGGTGGTGATCAGGCCGGCGAGCATCTTCCTCTTCGATCCCATGCCTTGATCATACGCCTATTGGGTGCGTGTCAATTGCACTTGCCGCGTTGGCGGGCGGGCGGCCACCCGCCGAAGCTATTCTGGCCTCAGTCATGAACCCTTCAGCCCTGATCAAGTTCTGCCTGGCGATCCTCGCGATCGTGACCCTGTCGGTCGGCCTGCCGGCCGCCTTCGCGCCCGAAAGCTTCTACGAGAATTATCCCTTCGTACTGTCGTGGGTCGACCTGCTGCCTCCCTACAACGAGCACCTGGTGACCGACGTCGGCGGCCTCTACCTCGGCTTCGGCCTGCTATTCGTCTGGGCGCTGGCCAAACCCTCCCGTCAGTTGATCCTTCCGCTCTGCGTGGCCTGGCTGGTCGTCGCAGCCCTGCATTTCGCTTTCCACATCAGCCACCTCGAAGGTTTCAGCACAAGAGATGCGGTTGCCCAGGGCATCGGCCTCGCCCTGGTGGTCCTGGTGCCGATGGTCCCGATCGTGATCCTCGGCCGACGCCGGATCTGACGCTCCCGGTTCGAGCCTGGCCCGGGCCGCTACAGGTTGTCCATGAACGC
>CALEMO010000012.1 GCA_937910825.1 uncultured Solirubrobacterales bacterium
CACCTTGATCGGCTACTTCTTCGTCGCTGCGGGTGATCACGAATTCCCGGTAATCGTTGACCCGCTCCTCCGGGTCCCGGTAGGGAATGCCGACTCTTTCGATCTCGAGGAATCCTCCGAGCTTGCCCATCCCTAACGCTCCTTCTCGGCGGCTACGATGGCCCGAACATCTTCTGCTTCCTCCGGCGATGCCTGCTGCGCCTCTTCTTCGAGTTCCGCCAGGACTCGCTTGTAATCCGCCGGAAATACCTTGACGAAGCGCTTTGACCGCTTTTCCCAGTCTCCGAGCATGCCTTCGGCGAGGGCTGAGCCGGTGCGCTCGAAATGCTCGCCGATCAGGCCCTTGAGACCGATAAGGTCGGCCTCGTCGAGTTGTTCGAGCTGGTTGAGCATCGAAGGATTGACCCGCTCCGGGAAGGTTCCGTCTTCGTCATAGACGTAAGCGAAACCACCACTCATGCCGGCGGCGAAATTGCGGCCGGTCCTGCCAAGGACAACCACCTCACCGCCGGTCATGTACTCGCAGCCGTGGTCGCCGACACCTTCGATCACGGCGACCGCGCCGGAGTTCCTTACTGCGAAGCGCTCTCCACCGATTCCGTGGAAAAAGGCCCGTCCACGGGTTGCGCCATAGAGCGCCGTATTGCCGACGATTACGTTGTCTTCCGGCGAATAGGAAATTCCATCTGGCGGGGACACCGAAATAGTGCCACCGGAGAGTCCCTTTCCCGCATAGTCGTTGACTTCGCCACGAAGCGAGAAACTGATTCCGGGCGCGAGCCAGCCACCGAAAGACTGGCCGGCGGCACCGCGCATCGACACTTTGATCGTATCTTCGGGCAGGCCCGGTGCGCCGTGCTTGCGGGCCACCGCGTTAGAGAGGATGCCGCCCACGCAGCGGTCCACATTTCTCACTTCGGCAGACAGTTCAACCGGCTTTCCGTTTTCGATCGCCTGCTGCGACTGCTCGATCAGCTTCCAGTCGAGATTGTCTTTGAGCGGAGATTCCTGGTCCTTCGTCTGGTGCCGGGCCGCGTCGACGGGTACTCCTTCGGGGAAAGCCAGCACCCCGGAAAGATCGATTCCTTTGGCCTTCCAGTGCTCTACCGCATCGTCGGCCTCAAGCAACTCAGTCCGGCCGATCAGCTCATCCATGGTTCGCACACCCAGACTGGACATGACCTTCCTGGCCTCCTCGGCCACGAAGAAGAAGTAATTGACGACGTGCTCCGGCTGGCCATTGAAGCGCTTGCGCAGCTCGGGGTCCTGAGTCGCGATGCCCACTGGGCAGGTGTTCAGATGGCAGGCCCGCATCATGATGCAGCCGGACGCAATCAGGGGTGCGGTCGAGAAGCCGTATTCGTCGGCTCCGAGCAGGGCAGCCATAACTACGTCCCGCCCGGTCTTGAGCTGGCCATCCGTCTGTACCCGGATCCTCGAACGCAGGTCGTTCTTGATCAGGGTCTGCTGGGTCTCGGCTAGCCCGATCTCCCAGGGGATGCCGGCCGAGTGGATCGATGAAAGTGGTGATGCGCCGGTGCCGCCGTCGTGTCCGGCGATCAGCACAT
>CALEMO010000013.1 GCA_937910825.1 uncultured Solirubrobacterales bacterium
CACCAGCTCACCCAGCGGCTGATCGCCTTCTACGGCCAGCATGAACACCGCAAGCTGACCATCGCATCGGCCCAGCTCGCGATGGTGGACGCGGTCGGTGGAAAGGCTCAGGCGACGCGCCTGAAAAAGTATCGGTCGGCGTGGCACCAGCATTCGAAAGCCGTCGCTGAACTGGATGAGATCGTCAGTCGTGATCAGGCTCGTGAAAGGGACCTCGACCTGCTGCGCTTTGAGCTGAAAGAAATCGAAGCGGCATCCCCTTCGGCCGAAGAGCAGGCCGAGCTCGTGACCGAGCGTGACCGGCTCAGGCATTCCGAGGGCCTGCGGCTTGCCTCGCAGGCTGCGACGGTGACTATCGATGGTGGTGCGCCAGACGACGGTTCCACCGGTGGTGGGGTATCGGCGGGCCTCGCGGCGGTCACCGATGAGCTCTCCGCGGTGAAGGGCGTCGATCCGGAGCTCGACGCCCTCGGCGAGCGATTCGAAGGGGTGTTGCTTGAGATTCAGGATGCCGCAGCTGAAATGCGCCGGTACGGGGAATCGATCGAAGCCGACCCGGGCAGGCTGGCGGAAATCGAAGAGCGGCTGGACCTCTTTCACCGGCTCGAGCGCAAGCACGGCGGCTCGATCGCCAAGGTGCTGCAGCATGCTGAGGATTGCCGGGCCCGGGTCGAGCAGCTGGAAGGGGGGGAAAGCCGCGAACTCGAGCTGAGGGCCGAAATCGAACGGCTGGAGCTGACTCTTGCGGACGCGGCGGCCGAACTCACATCGGCCCGGCAGCGGGCGGCAAAAGAGCTTTCGGCGTCGGTCAGCGAGCAACTTGAGGATCTGGCGATGCCGGGCGCGTCCCTCGAAGTCGAGCTCAAGCCGGTTGAAGGCGGTCCCGGGCCGTCCGGCGCGCAGACGGTCGATTTCCTGCTGGCCCCGAATCCCGGAATGGAAGCGATGCCACTCAGGGAGGCCGCTTCCGGAGGTGAGCTTTCCCGGGTCATGCTCACCCTGGCCGGCACCGGTTCCGGTGCAGACGAACGGACCCTGGTCTTCGACGAGATCGATGCCGGGATCGGAGGGCATACCGCGACGGTGGTGGCCCAAAGGCTGCGCTCGGTAGCCGCCGACCGGCAGGTGATCGCGATCACCCATTTGCCGCAGGTCGCCGCGAGAGCGCAAACCCATTTCACGGTCGAGAAGCGGGTGACGGCCGAAATCGCGACGGCCGCGGTCTCGATGCTGGAAGAAGAAGGAAGGGTCGACGAGATCCGGCGCATGATGGGTGCGGCGAGCGGCGATGAAGCTGCAACCCGGCACGCACGTGAACTGGTCGCCTCGAAGGGCTGATCCCCGCCGCGGTGGCTGCCAGGCATTACCCTGAGCGGGTGAATGCGATCACCAGACGGCTCCGGGGCCGCGACGAAGCGGCGTCGCCTGCGCCGGCGAAGGAGCCGGAAAGCACCGCCGGGGTGGCGCGGATCGGACGCCGCACCAAAGACCTGGTCAAGGGACTGAAGCCCGGCGAAGTCGCGGTTATCGCTCACAGGAACATTGACCGGATCGCCGCCGAAGACCTGGTGGCGAGCGGTATAAAAGCGGTCCTGAACGACCAGCCGTCATCGGACGACAAGTATCCGAACCGTGGCCCGCTGATCCTGGTAGACGCCGGTGTGCGCCTGATCGACTTCGGCGGCGATGCCGACCTTTTCGAGTTGCTTGATGATGGCGATTTCATTCAGCTTGACGGGCCTATTCTGAAGATTGACGGAGCAAAAATCGCCACTGGTGTCGAGCAACTGAAGCCGGATCTGGACCGCCGGCTCGCCAGGCAACAGGACGACATACACCTCGCGCTTGCCGCCTTCGCCGAAAATACGGCGTCGCACATTCAGCAGGAGAAGGAGATGCTCAGCGGCAGCATTGATCTTCCGTACACCCGCACCGATTTCCGCGATCGGCATGTGCTGATCGTAGTGCGCGGACCGAACTACAAGCGCGATCTGCGCGCCCTGCGTGCTTACATCGGTGACGTCAGGCCGGTTCTGGTCGGAGTCGACGGCGGGGCCGACGCGATCCGGGATGCGGGCTACCGCCCCGACATGATCCTCGGCGACATGGATTCGGCAACTGACCAGACCCTGAAATGTGGGGCCGAGCTGGTGGTGCATGCCTACGCCGATGGCAAAGCACCCGGCAAGCAGAGGCTGCTTGACCTGGACCTGGAGCCGACCATCCTTCCCGCGGTGGGTACCAGCCAGGACGTGGCGATGCTGATGGCCTATGAAAAGGGCGCAACCCTGATCGTGACCGTGGGTGCTCACTTCAACCTGATCGAGTTTCTCGACAAGGATCGCGATGGCATGTCGTCGACCTTCCTGACCAGGCTTCGCATCGGCGAGGTCCTGGTGGATGCGAAGGGGGTGAGCCGCCTCTATACGCCGGGCATCACGCCCGGCCCGCTGTTCCTTTTCCTCACAGCTTTTCTGGTGCTGGTGGTGATCGTCGTACTCAGCTCTCCTGCACTCGCCGACCTGGTCGATCTGATCTGGCTGAAACTCAAGATCTGGCTCGGGTTCTAAGCTCTCCCCATGGGTTACAGCGCGCGCTACCACGCGGCCTCACTGGCCGCAGTCTTTTTCGCCCTCGCGATCGGCATCCTGGTCGGGTCGCAGGTCGGTGGCGACGTGCTCGACAACACCCGCAAAGACCTCGAATCCAGCCTGACCGGCGACCTCGACGATGCCCGCGGGCAGATCGATGACCTCGAGACCGAGATCAGCCAGGCCGACAATTTCGGCACGAGCGTTTTTCCGGCGCTCACCGAGAACCAGCTCGCGGGCATGCGTATCGGCCTGGTCGGACTCGGTTCGTTGCCCGACGGGGTGTCTGACTCGGTCGGGGATGCGCTGGCGCCGACCGGCGGCAAGCTGGCCGCGGTTGGAGTTGTACGCGAACCGCCGGATACCAAAGCCCTTTCGGGGGACCTCGCCGGAACCGGGCTGGCCCGGTTGAACCGCAATAACAGCGCGCTCGAACGCTATGGCAGGACCGCGGGCAGGCAGATGATCAGCGGGGGCCGGGTACTTGCGGCCACCCAGTCAGAGCTCCTTTCGCAGTCGAGCGGTCAGTTCGGAGGGCTCGATGGCCTGATCATCTATCGCGAAGAATCGGACGAACTCGAAGGCGAAGCGGCCCAACAGTCGAGGCGGCTCAATCGCAGCCTGATTTCAGGCGCGGAATCGACGTTTGCCCGGGTCGTGGGGGTCGAAGAGGTCGGGACCGACCCTTCATCGGTCGCCTACTTCAACGATAACGGCCTGACCAGCATTGACAACCTCGATCAACCGGCCGGCAAGGTCAGTCTCGTATATGCGCTGGGCGGAGCTGAAGGAAGTTTTGGCGTAAAGGATGGCTCCGAGCGGTTGTTTCCGGAGCTGATCAGGCAACCATCGGGCTCGGGCAACCAGCGAAAGCAGGGCTGAGCAGTCACTTGGCTGGGGCTCCCGGTTGCCGTTCTGATTTCGCTCCTGGTGGTGCCGGCGGGCCTTCGCGGCCTCAGCGCCGCCGGGCTGCAGCGGGTTAACTTCCGGGGCCAGGACCTGGCCTTTCCGCTGGGCGCGGTACTGGTGACCGCAGCCCTGGTCAGCCTCGCGCCGCTGGCGGTGCTCGACGAAAGAGCAGGCCTCGACCTGCTCGAACCGGATCTGCGCCGCTGGATCGTCTACCTGATCGGCATCGCGTTCCTGGGGCTGCTCGACGACTCGCTCGGCCTCGGCTCGAACCCGGATACGCCTCGTGGCTGGCGGGGTCACGCATCGGCTGTGGCCAGGGGTGAGCTTTCGACCGGAGCTGTCAAAGCGGTGGGCGCACTGGCCCTGGCCGCATACGTTGTGACCGGCACCGGCAACGAGTGGCCTTCCTACGCAGTCGATGTCGTCCTGCTGATCCTGACGACGAATCTGTTCAACCTGCTCGATCTGCGCGGAGGAAGGGTCGAGAAGGCGATGTTCATCGTCCTTGCCGGCTTCTGTCTGGTCGGATGGACTCTGGCTCCGATGGAACTGCTCGGCATTTTCGTCGGTCCATTCGTTGTCGGCGTCTACTTCACTTTGCGCAATCGGGCGATGCTAGGCGATACGGGTTCGAACCTGGCCGGAGCGATCGTCGGAGTGTGGCTGCTGACCGAACTGGACGGAACCGGACGGCTGATCGCCCTTGCATTGGTCGTCGCGGTCACCGCATACGGAGAATTTCGCTCAATTTCCGGATTTATAGACCGGCTTCCGCCCCTGCGCTTTATAGACTCCCTCGGGAGAGTTAAGTGAGCAAGCCCAGTCAAGGAGAAACCCGTTTCATTTTCGTCACCGGCGGAGTGCTTTCGGCTCTCGGAAAAGGCATTGCCTCAGCTTCGATAGGCCGGTTGCTCAAGGCGCGGGGTTTCCGGGTCCAGATCCAGAAGTTTGATCCGTACCTGAATGTGGACCCGGGCACGATGAGCCCTTTCCAGCACGGTGAAGTGTTCGTGACCGAAGATGGCGCTGAAACCGACCTCGACCTCGGGCACTACGAGCGCTTCACCGACGAAAATACGTCGAGGGCGTCGAACGTGACGGCGGGCTCGGTTTACAACTCGGTCATCCGGCGCGAGCGGCGCGGCGACTACCTCGGCGGGACCGTCCAGGTGATTCCGCACATCACCGACGAGATCAAGAACCGGATCCTGATCGTGGCCGAGACCAAGCAGGTCGACTTCGTGATCACCGAGATCGGCGGCACGGTGGGCGACATCGAGTCGCTGCCGTTCCTCGAGGCGATCCGCCAGCTCTATACCGACCTGACCCCCAAACGGGCGATGTTTATCCACCTGACCCTGGTCCCTTACATCAGCCATGCCGGCGAGATGAAGACCAAGCCGACCCAGCATTCGGTCAACGAACTGAGGAGGATCGGCATCCAGCCACATGCGCTGATCTGCCGTTCGGTAACCGGCCTCGAGCGCCCCATCCGCCAGAAAATCGCCCACTTCGCCAGCCTGCCGATCGACGCGGTGATTTCCGGGCAGGACGTAGACAATGTCTACAAGATTCCGCTGATGTACCGGGCCGAAGGCGCCGACGACTACATCCTCGACCATTTCGGGATCGAGGCCCCGGCCCCGGATCTGAGCGAATGGGAAGAGATGCTGCGCATGGCCGACCGTGCCACCGGAACCGTGAAAATAGCCCTGGTCGGAAAATACATCCAGCTTGCCGATTCATACAAATCGGTGATCGAAGCACTCGAACACGGGGCCATCCACAACGGGGTCAAGGTAGATTGCCAGCTGATCGACTCCGAGAACTTTGACGAGTCACGCCTCGATGGCATGGACGGGATCCTGATTCCGGGAGGTTTCGGCGAGCGCGGGATCGAAGGCAAGGTCGCCGCGGCCCGCTACGCCCGCGAAAACGACATCCCGTACCTCGGGATCTGCCTCGGAATGCAGATTGCCGTGATCGAGTTTGCCCGGTCGATCGCCGGCATGGACGGCGCCAATTCGGCTGAATTCGACCCTGAGACACCCTTCCCGGTGGTTGACCTTCTTCCCGAGCAGAAAGAAGTTTCCGACATGGGCGGGACCATGAGGCTCGGCGCCGACCCGGTCAAGCTCCACGAAGGCACCCGGGCTGTGGAGATTTTCGGTGAAGCCGTGATCTACAAACGCCACCGGCATCGTTACGAGGTAAACAACCTGCTGCGGACGCGCCTCGAAGATGATGGCCTTGTCTGCAGCGGAACCTCCCCGGACGAGCGACTGGTCGAGATCGTCGAATTGCCCGACCATCCTTTCTACGTTGCGTCGCAGTTCCACCCTGAGTTCAATTCCCGGCCCAACAGGCCGGAGCCGCTCTTCAGGGAATTCATGAAAGCGGCTGCTGCAGCCGCGAGTGAGAAGTCATCTGCCGATTCCGTTGAGGGCATAGAAAGGGTCAACCAGTGATTTTCGTATTCTGGATTCTGCTTGGACTCGGGGTCGGGGCGTTCCACGCCAGCCGCAATCGCGAGGGCCGCACCAAGAGCGAAACGATCGCGATATTCCTCAAATGGTGGCTGGCCCTGACAGTTGGTGTCGGCAGCATCGTCGGCGCCGGATACCACGTCTTTGACGGCGCGCAGATTGCCTCCGAAATCTGTTTCACCCGTGGTGATGGTGGATTCCAGTTCGAGAACGCGATGGGGGACCTGGCGATCGGCGTGGCCGCGTTCCTCTGCATCTGGATCCGGCACCCGATGTTCTGGGCGGCAGTGATCCTGATCATGAGCATCCAGTACTTCGGTGACGCCTACGGCCACATCTACCAGATGATCGAAAACGACAACCACTGCACCGATAACACGGGCCTGGTGCTCTGGTTGGACTTCATCATGCCGGTGGTATCGATCGGACTCTTCGTCGCAATGCGCCGGACCGGCCGAACACAGAAGTCCTGATCACCGCATGAGTCGATTCGTCCGGCTCTGCGAAATTGCGAGCCCCTCCGGTGACGAAGCGGCGATCGCGGCGGCGGTGAAGTCCGAACTGGACGGCTTCGGTCTCGAGGTCACCGAGGACGATGCCGCGGGGCCGGCCGGCGCTGGAAGCGGCAACCTGCTGACCAGAATCGAGGGTGAACGTCCCGAATACCTGTTCTTCTGCGCCCACCTGGACACGGTGCCACACGAAGGGGCGATCGAGGTGGTGCTGGACGACGGTATCTATCGCAGCCGGGGTGAAACGATCCTCGGCGCGGATAACAAGGCGGCGGTGGCGGTACTGCTCGAACTTGCCAAGCGGCATGCGGGATCAAAGCCGCCGGTCGGCCTGGAGTTGCTCTTCACGGTGGCCGAGGAGCAGGGGCTCAGGGGAGCGGCCGCGTTTGATGTCGCGAGCCTGAAATCAACCTCCGGCTTCGTACTCGACCATGCTTCTGAAATCGGCGAGGTGATCGTCGCGGCGCCCAGCCACCATCGAATCAGCGCTGATTTCCAGGGAGTCGAGGCGCATGCGGGCATTGACCGGGGAACGGGTCGCTCTGCGATCGCTGCCGCTTCGAAAGCGATCGCCGCGATGGAGCTGGGTCGGCTTGACGAAGATACGACCGCCAACATCGGCCTGATTTCGGGCGGAACTTCAGGCAACGTGATTCCCGGCCGCTGCCGGGTGTCTGGGGAGGCGCGTTCGATCGACCCCGACCGGGTCGTCGCGGTGATCGCGCAGATGAGCGACCTGATGATCGAGGCCGCATCGGACCTCGGATGCGAGGTCGACATCACCACGGAAGGGGTCTTCACCGGCTACCGCACGCCGGACGACTCGATTGCACTGCGGCATGCCGAGGCGGCGCTCGCCTGCCGCGGGCATGAGCCGCGCCGCATCTCCACCGGAGGCGGCAGCGACGCCAACGTATTCATGGCGGCCGGGCTGGACGCCCTGCTGCTCGCCAATGGCACATTCGACAACCACACCCCGCAGGAATCCGTCCCACGTGAGAATCTCTCCGAGATGCTCGAAATCTGCGAAGAGATAATCCGTGGGGCGGCCTGAAATTGCTCAAGCTGAGACAAGCGACGGTGGTATCGATCGATCCACTGACGGTCGACCTGGCGGGGGAGCAACGCCCGGCATGGGCTGACACCGGGCTGGTCGGAGCCTGCGAAGTGGGGGACCTGGTCGTGGTCAATACGGAAGCCAGGGACCTGGGCCTCGGATCTGGCGGGTTCGACATCGTGCACGTCAACCTGACCCGCGGCCTCGACGGCGAAGGCGCCGAATCCGAGCACGTGATGAAGCTCAACTACAGCTCGCTTCAACATCCGGTCGCAACTATCGAAAGACCGGTCGGCGACCGGGGACCGGGTAGCGCCGTGCCGGTCCTGGCGATCGGACTGCATGGCCACCTGGCGCCGGCCGCCTGGGCCGCGCGCGCTGCTTCGGACGGCGGCCAGGCTTTGCGCATCGCCTATGTGCAGACTGGCGGAGGAGCCCTGCCGGGCTCGATGTCGGATGACGTCAAGTGCCTGCTGGACAGCGGGCTGATCGCGGGGCACATCACCGCCGGTCCGGCCTACGGAGGGCAGTCCGAAGCGATATCGCTGGTCGGCGCGCTGGACGCAGCCGGTTCGCTCGGGTTCGACGGGGTCATGGCCGGCCCGGGGCCCGGCATTCTGGGCTCCGCGACGACCTATGGACACGGGGGGATGGCAGCGCTGGACGCCGCTCATGCCGGCCTGTCCCTGGGGGCGGCAGTAGCGGTTTCGGCTCGCCTTTCCAGCAGCGACCCGCGGCCGCGGCACCGCGGTCTGAGCCACCACACCAGGACAGTCCTCGAGCTCCTGCTCGAGGCCGTGGTGGTGCCGGTGCCCGAGGGCAGGGATGACCTGGCTGAAGCACTGATGCAGATCAGTGGCGGCATGCACCGGGTCCGCTTCGAGCCGGTTGATCTGGACGGCTACTGCCGCTCGGGCCTGCCGAGAAATACCATGGGCCGCGACATCGACGACGACCCTGACTTTTTCAGCGGATCCCTGGCTGCCGGCGCGGCGCTTTTCAACTTGATCGGCAATTGAGCAGGACGGTTTTGCGGGATTCCTTGCGCGGCAAGGGAAGGGGGGTGGCGAAGCGAAACCGGAAGCATGCCTCCAGTCCTGGTCACGCCAGAAGCCGAAGTCCAGAGTGCCCGATTCGAACACCTGTTGCTCGACTTCCTGGCCTACCTTGAGCTCGAGCGGGGGCTGTCGCGAAATACGCTAAACGCGTACCGCACCGACCTGCTCCAGTTCGGCTCATACCTGAGAAAGAACGGGATCGACCCGCTGTTGATCGATCCGGCGCAGATGTCCGAGTTCATCTCGACCCTGTCCTCAGCCAACGGAGACCAGCCACTCGCAGCTTCGACGGTGCACAGAAAGACCGCTGCGATCAGGTCCTTCTACAAACATCTTCGCCGTGAAGACCTGATTACCGACGACCCTACGGTCGGGTTGAGCACGCCCAAGCGCTCGAAGAAGCTTCCCCAGGTGCTCAATCAGGCGGAAGTAGCCAAGCTGCTTGCGGCCCCGCGCGGATCAACGCCGCAGGCCTATCGGGACCGTGCGATTCTCGAAGTCATGTACGCCTGCGGCCTGCGAGCCTCGGAATTGACTGGCCTCGAAATGGCCGACGTCGACACCCATCACGGGATGCTGAAGGCACGCGGCAAAGGAAGCAAGGAGCGCATCGTGCCACTCGGTCGGCAGGCGATTTATGCGATCGACCTCTATCAGCGGACCGCCCGTCCGGTTCTGGTCAAGGGCGGGAGTGAAAAGGCGCTGTTTCTCAACTTTCGCGGCAAATCACTCACCAGGCAAGGCCTCTACAAGATCGTCCAGGGGTACGCGAAATCGGTCGGCCTCGATGAGCGCATGAGCCCGCATACCCTCAGGCATTCCTTTGCCACTCACCTGCTCGCCGGTGGTTGCGACCTGCGGGCGGTTCAGGAGATGCTCGGGCACGCCGATGTGGCGACAACGCAGATGTACACTCACCTTTCGGGCCAGCAGCTGAAAGACGTCTACTTCAAGACCCACCCGCGGGCCAACGGGCACTAACCTTGGCGGGTGCCGGAACTTCCTGAAGTCGAAACGATTCGCCGACAGCTTGAGCCCGATCTCACGGGCCGGCGAATCGAGTCGACCGAGGTGCTTGACCCATACTTTTCGAAACCGGCGAAACCTTCCAGC
>CALEMO010000014.1 GCA_937910825.1 uncultured Solirubrobacterales bacterium
GCGGATCACGTCTGCCATACAGAGATCCGCATGCTCGATCGATTTGACCGAAGCGGAAGGGCCGTGGCGATGCGAGTAGTTGTCGTTGTCGGGAAACGAGAGCAGCATGAAATCGAAGCGGTTGCGTGAAACGAGCTCAGATGCGCAACACGCCGAATAGCCGTCCCTCTTGCCAGGAACAGAACTTGGCTTGCAGGGAGTGGTCATCGACGCGTACAGGTCGCCGTAGAAGAGTTCCTTCGGACCCCAGGTTCCGTAATCCATCTTGATCAGGCCGGATTCGATGGCTTTCCCGGTGAGACCCTGAAGGCTGACGTGGTGCCGGTGGCGCCCCCGGTAGATCAGGAACGGCGTCGAAGCGGTCCTCACCTGTCGGTCGTCGAGGGTCTCGAAGACGGTTTCTATCCCGGGGTTCAGATGCGCCAGGTTCATGTTGTAGACGAGGTCGTGGAGGGACCTGAAAATTCCGGACGCTCTCGACGCTTCAAGGGATGAGCCATATTCGACATAACGCTTCTCGACCCGGTGGTACCAGTTCATGCCACTGATCCAGTGCTCCTCTGCCGCGACGCCGGTAACCATCTCGGCTGAAGCGACCGGCGTCACTGACGGAAAAGAAGAGACACAGTCTTCGACCAGGACGCCTCGCTTGATCAGCCGCCCGAAGGTCGGGGCCCGGCCTTCACTGATCGCCTGTCTGAGCATGTCGGTTCTCAGCGAATCGACATATGCGAGTACAAGCTTGCGCTCCATCAGCGGCTAACGCAGGACGCGCAGGCCGGCGTGCTTGCGGTCGGCCCGCCGGCGCCGGGAGACCGCCAGCCAGACCAAGCCGACCGCCGGGATGATGGCGAACGGCTTGAAGAGGAATGTGAGCACCACGATCAGGACCGCAGCGACAAGCACCAGGAAGCCGAGGGCCGCCGTACCACCACGTCTCGTGGCGCCGGCGATCACGCCGCTGGTTACCACACAGGCGAAGCCGGCAAAAAACCCGGAAACGATCGTTCCGCCGAGGGGTGAACCGTCAAGAACCGAAACGGCTATGAAGCCGGCGACCATGCCGAGAACCCCTGCCAGAAGGGTCATCCGGCCACGGGCCGAGCCTTCGAGGCCAGTTGTCCCGGCAATCAGACCGACGGCAATGCCGATCCCGGTCGCGAGGCAGATTGTTTCGAAAGAGCCGATACCGGGAGAATAGAAGGATGAACGCTCCGCCACCTTCCCGGCGCCCCCAGACCAGGTCGGAAGACCTTGAGCGATATGCCTCCCTTTTTGCCAGGAGGACCCGTGTAATGCGATCTTCGGCGATGCGGGACATGATGGCGATCACCGCTCGACCGGAGGTCATCTCACTGGCTGGCGGCCTGCCGGATACGTCCAGCTTTCCCGCGGAGGCGTTCTCCGCAGAAACCGACGAGATCGCCCGGGAGTCACTGGCAGAAGCGCTCCAGTACGGCCCAACCGAGGGGATCGCGGCCATTCGTGAGCAGATCGTGAAGGTGATGGCAGCCGAAGGCATGGCTGTCGATGCGACGGACGTGACCGTGACCACCGGTGGCCAACAGGCGATCGACCTGGTCACCAAGACTCTGATCGACCCCGGCGACATCCTGATCTGCGACGCCCCTACCTACCCCGGAGCGATCCCGACCTTCTGTTCCTATGAAGCCGACGTGCGCCAGATCGAATGCGATGCAGACGGGATGCGCATGGACGTACTCGAAGCGACCCTCGACTCGTTGGCGGCGAAAGGACAAAAGCCGAAGTTCATCTACTCGATCCCAACTTTCCAGAACCCCGGCGGCGTTACGCTTTCTCTGGAACGGCGGCGTCAACTGGTCAGGCTCGCGAGCGAACGCAAAATCCTGATCCTTGAAGACAATCCCTACGGGCTGTTGCGCTACGAGGGTGAATCACTGCCCACCCTGTATTCCCTGGACGGTGGCAATTTCGTGCTCTACCTTGGCACCTTCTCGAAGATCCTTTCGGCGGGTCTGCGCATCGGATGGCTGGTATCGCCCAGGCCGATCCAGGAGAAGTTGGTCCTCGGCAAAGGCGCAAGCGACCTCTGCACTTCGACTCTCACCCAGATGTTTGCTGCCCAGTACTTCGCCAGAAACCACTGGCATGACTACGTCGAAGACCTGATCGGGATATACCGGTCCCGTCGCAACGCGATGATCGGAGCGATGTCGGAGTACTTCCCGCACGGCGCCACCTGGAACAAACCGGAAGGTGGCCTCTTCATCTGGGCGACACTGCCCGATGTGCTGAACAGCGAGGACCTGCTGGCGAAGGCGATCGGCAAAGGTGTCGCCTTCGTGCCCGGTACCGCGGCCTATGTGGACGGCCGCGGAGCCAGCTCGATGCGCCTCAACTTCTCCGGCGTCAAGGAGGACCTGATTATCGAAGGGATCCGTCGCATCGGAGCCGTGGCGGGCGAGCAGCTGCGCCTCTACGAGACCATGACCAGCACCGACGAGATGCGCCTCCCGCCGCAGCAGGACATCGAAGCGGCGTCCGACGACTTTGGCGATGGTCAAGCCCGATGAAAGTTGCGCTGCTTCAGGGTGGGCGTTCCCTTGAACGAGGCGTTTCACTGCGATCCGGCGCCAGGGTCTCGGAGGCATTGCTCAGCCTGGGGCACGAGGTGGAATCTCTCGACCTGGGTCCGGACCTGGTCAGCGTGCTCGAGCAGATGCAGCCGGACGTGGCATTTATCGCGCTTCACGGAATCGAGGGCGAAGACGGCACCGTGCAGGCGCTGCTGGAACTGCTGGGCATCCCCCACACCGGTCCGCGCGTCGCAGCCTGCCAGCGCTCGATGGACAAGAGCCTGAGCAAATACATCCTGCGTGAACACGGCTTGCCGACCCCGGACTGGGTCACCTACAGCGAGGCGGCAATCCGTGACTTCGGTGCTGCTTCCAGCTTTCAGAAGGCCGTTGCGACGGTCGGCCTGCCCCTGGTCGCGAAACCCGCTTCGCAGGGTTCTTCGCTCGGCGTCAAAGTCGTCACCCGGGTCGAGGACATTCCGGATGCCTTGATCACAGCGCTCAGCTACGACAGCCGCGCCCTGCTAGAGACCTGGGTAAGCGGACGGGAGCTGGCGGTCTCGGTGCTCGGCGACAGGGCGCTTCCAGTAGTCGAGGCGATCCCCACCGATAACAACGCCTACGACTTCGAGGCACGCTACGAGATCGGCGGCGCGAGTTTCGAATGTCCGGCTGCGCTCGAGGATGCCCAGACTGAAGAGGTGAGCAGGGTAGCCCTCGCCGCCTACGTTGCCCTGGGATGCTCCGGTTTCGCGCGGGTTGATCTGATCCTCGGGGAAGACGGGCCGATGATCCTGGAGATCAACGCGATCCCCGGCCTCACGGAAACTTCACTGCTACCCCAGGCGGCGGAGGCCGGCGGAATAAGTTTCGAAGAGATGGTCGAGCAAATCCTCGACCTCGCCTGCTGAGACTCAGGAGTCCTGGAGGAAATCTTCAGGCGAAACATCGTCGAGAAAGTCCTTGAACTTTTCGACCACCTGCTCGTTGTCTTCGACGCCCTGCTCGAATTCGATCGAAGATTCCTCGATCACTTCGTCGGCCACGAATATCGGGGCTGACACTCGAACCGCAAGCGCGAGTGCGTCGGATGGCCTCGAGTCAATCTCGACCTCGGAGCCGGCCACCAAGAGGGTTATCGAAGCGTAGAAAGTGTTGTCGCGAAGTTCGGTGATCGAAATGCGCACGCATTTGGTTTCCACCTGGTCGAGCATGTCGACGATCAGGTCGTGGGTCATCGGGCGCGGAGTGTCGGCCCCCTGAAGTTTCATCAGAATCGCTGCCGCTTCCGGGTGACCGATCCAGATCGGCAGGAACCGGTTGTCGTCGGCTGTCTTCAGCAATACGATCGGCTGCTTGCCGACCATGTCGAATGAGACCCCATAGATCTGCATCTCTCGCATTGGCTCGGATTATAGGTAGCCCGCAGTCCCGCGAATAATGACTGTGCCCCGGAGGAATCGGCGGCGAGGCGTAACCGGGGTGCGATCCCTAGAATCAGCGGTCGCTTCGGGCGATTAGCTCAGTTGGTTAGAGCGCGTCTCTGATAAGGACGAGGTCCCTGGTTCGAATCCAGGATCGCCCATCAATGCCGGCAAGCGGTTTTACTTGAGTCGCTTTGCCAGTTCCAGTGCCTGATCCAGGGTGTCGAGCTGGATCTCCATGGACAGTCCTTTTCCGCGAGGCTTGATCCGTACCGGGTGATCGAGGCGAGTCTCCAGCTTTTCGGTCACGGTAGCGATCGCTTCAAGCTCTTCTGCCGAAAGATTCGTCTTCTTCGACTTAGGAGCAGCTTTTTCGCCCGCCGCCCGGGCCTGGGCCTCTGTCTGGCGGACCGACCAGCCGTCGGCCAGGGCGCGTTTGGCGATTGCACGGCGCTGGGCGTGATCAGAAACCTGAAGGATCGCCCGGCCATGACCCTCGCTCAGTTCACCGGTTTCGAGCATCGTGAGGACCTCATCGGGCAAGTCGAGCAAACGGATCAGGTTCGAAATCTGAGGCCGGCTGCGGCCCACCCTCCTGCCGAGGTCTTCTTTGCTGAGCCCGAGGTCTTCAACCAGCGCAGCGCAGGCCCGTGCCTCTTCGACCGGATTCAGATCTTCCCTGACCATGTTTTCGATCAGGGCGACTTCCAGACGGTCAGCTTCATCCGAATCCCGGATTACGACCGGAACCTTTTCGACCCCTGCCATCTGCGCTGCCCGCCAGCGGCGCTCACCGGCGATAAGTTCGTAATTTCCGTTACTAAGTGCCCGTACGAGCAGGGGCTGTACCACTCCACTGGCAGAAATCGAGTCGGCCAGAGACTGCAGCGCGTCTTCCCCAAACCTCTGCCGGGGCTGGCCGGGGTTGGGTTTGATCAGCTCGACCGGCAACTCGCGCATATCCGGGCCGGACGCGCTTTCGGGGAGAATCGCCCCGAGGCCCCTGCCCATGCCCCTGCGCTCAGCCACGTGCGATCACCTCGTCAGCCAAGGCGAGGTATGCGCCCGAACCACGGGAGTTCGGCGCGTAGTCGGTCACCGGTATTCCGTAGCTCGGGGCTTCAGCAACCCTGACCGTACGGGGGATCACGTTGCGGAAGACGGTCTCGGAGAAGTGGTCCCGCAGTTCCCGCTCCACGTCCTGGGCAAGCCTTGTGCGCTCGTCGTGCATAGTGACCACGACGCCCGCGAGCTCGAGCGCCGGATTCATCTCCCGTCGCACTGTGGAAAGGGTGTCGAGAAACTCGACCAGCCCTTCCAGGGCGAGATACTCGGCCTGGACCGGGACGATCACCCTGTCTGAAGCAACCAGGGCATTAACCGTGACCGGCCCGAGAGCCGGCGGGCAGTCGATCAGCGTGATGTCGAATGCTGCGTCGAGTCCGCCAATCTGTTGACGCAGCCGGAAATTCGGCTCTTCGAGCCGGGGAAGCTCAACCACCGCTCCGGCGAGATCACGATTTGCCGGCACCAGCCAGAGATTGTCCGGACCGGCCGGTCGAGCGGCATCGGCGAGCGTGGAATCCCCGCTGAGCACGTCATAGCTGGATGGGCGTCCGCCTTTGTCGCCACCGAGGGCAACCGTGGCATTGCATTGCTGGTCCAGGTCGACAACAAGCACCCGGTGGCCCAGCCGCGCGAAGCCCGCGCCCAGGTTGACAGCCGTCGTCGTCTTGCCGACACCACCCTTCTGGTTGGCAATCGAATAGATCAAGCCCACGTGTTCAGTCTCTTTCTTTCATTCGACGTGCCACCATATATGTCCTTTGACGGCATGTCGCCCCCAGGCGCCGGAACCGTCGAAAATTCAGGCAGATAGCGGCCTTTTTCGAACCATTCCAGGGCGTCGCGGCAGGTTTTCCGGGGTGGGGCCATTCTTCAAGACCACGTAGAGGTGACGCTGCCTGCTCTCCGGGAAAGGGTGGACGGGAACGATTCTCAGCAGCGACATCGACAACTGGTTGTTCAGCCCCGCGAGGGCTTCTTCCTCCGCCTCGACCCGCTCCCCTTTCCAGGCGACCAGGCAGCCACCGTCTTCAAGCAAGGGTGACGCCAGCTCCGCAAGCGCGGCCAGCGGGGCGACTGCGCGAGCCGTTACAAGGTTGGCCGCTTCCCGTCCGTCGCCAGCAGCCCATTCTTCCGAGCGCATGTGCCTCGTCCTGGCATTGCGCAGCCCAAGTCGCTCGATCACCCCGTCGACGAACCGGGCCTTCCTGCCGACCGAGTCGATCAGGGTGAATTGGGCTTCCGGCTTTTCCACCGCGAGAGGTATGCCGGGAAACCCAGCCCCGGTGCCAATATCCACCACTCTCGAAGCCGAAGCAACCTCCGGGACAGCCAGGCCCGAGAGGCTGTCCGCGATGTGTACCCGACGTGCTTCGTCAGGGTCGGTGACCGAGCTCAGGGAAGCAGAGGCTGATTCCAGGAGTTCCAGCATCGGCTCCAGCCTTGACACGGTGTCTCCGGCAAGCCAGGGGTGCTGCTCAGGCACAGCGCGTCACTCAGATACGAGCGGCGCCACGACTACCCGGCGTTGCGGTTCGTCGCCGGCGCTGAAAGTCTCGACCTCGGGGCGTTCCTTGAGGTGTTCGTGAACGATCCGCCGCTCGCGTGCTGTCATCGGGTCAAGTTCAATTTCATCGCCTGATTCGACCGCCTTTTCGGCAGCTCGCTCAGCCCGCTCCGAAATGATCTCTTCGCGCCGGGCCCGGTAGCCCGCGGCGTCAAGCACCACCCGCTTGCGTTCACGGTTCCCCTGAAAGGCCGCCTGAAAGCAGAGAAGCTGCAATGCGTCGATGGTCTGGCCGCGGCGTCCGATCAGCAGGCCGTAGTCCTCGTCCCCTTCGACGGTGGCGGTAATCACTTCTTCGCTCTCGTCGATCGTCACTTCGCCTTCAAGCTCGAGCTGGTCGAGAATCCGCTCGACCAGCAGGCGAATCCGGTCAGCGGGCTCTTCTGGCCAGTTGCTCTCTTCCATGGGCTCAGTCTACGCAGCCGCTGTCAGCGACGGCGCTTCTTCTTGCGTGGTGGTGGTGGTGGTGGTTTCGCCGCGGCTGCCATCTCCGGAGTCGGGATCACAGGCGGCGGAATCACCTTGTTTACAACGACTTGCTGACCGAAAGTCCAAACGTTGGTTGTGATCCAGTAGAGGATGAGGCCAGCCGGGAAGCTGATGATGAAGGGGATGAAGATGAAAGGCAGCACCATCATCAGGATTCGCTGGTTGCGGTCACCCGTGGTCGCCGTGACCAGGCCGGAAAGCAACTGGGTACCGACGTAGAGGACGATCAGAATGATCAGTACCGATCCGACCGCGTTGCCGGTGAGGTCGGGGATGATCAGGAAGGACTCCCCGAAAGAACTCACCGCGGCGGTGAGCGGTTTGATCGCCGAGAAGTTATTGAAGACGTTTTCGGCCTGACCCTGGGTCACGGTTCCTGCTTTGACGAGTCCTGGAATCATTCCCTGAAAGTCAGCCGCGGTCGCCGAATCCTGAACGGCGTCGAACGGAACGTCGCCACAGGACATGGTGGTCTGCCCGCACATGTCTTCCCGGAGGGGACCTCTGAGGGTGTAAAAAAGTGTGATGAAGATCGGAAGCTGGGCCAACAGTGGGATGCAGGAAGCCAGGGGATTGATCTTGTTCTCCTGGTAAAACTTCATCATTTCCTGCGAGAGGCGCTGACGGTCGTTCTTGTACTTCGCCTGCAGCTCTTTGATCTGCGGCTGGAACGCCTGCAGTGCCCGCATGCCCTTGATCTGTTTGTAGGTAAGGGGAATCAGCAGGGCGCGGGTGATGACCGTGAGCAGAATGATCGCTCCACCCCAGGCCAGGCCGAGGTCGTCGTGGAAGTAAGAAAGGACCGCGTCCGCAACATTGATCAGCGGTTGAAGGATGTTCGCGACGGTATTTACGGCAATTGGCATCAACGCGGTTCAGAGTCTCCGTGGTATACGGCCGGATCGACAGGTCCGACCTTGAAAGAAAAGGTGCCCCGCACGGGATCGAATCCACCGTGGCTGAAGGGATTGCATCTCAGGATGCGCCAGCAGGCGAGAACTGTACCCCGAATGACCCCAAAGCGTTCAACCGCCTCGATCGCGTAGGCCGAGCAAGTGGGTTCGTACTTGCACCGTCGGGGCAGTCCGGGGGAAATCCAGCGGCTGTAGGCCCTCACCGGCGCCAGAATCACCCGTTTCACGTGGAACGCCCGTGCTTGTTGAGTGAAAGGAC
>CALEMO010000015.1 GCA_937910825.1 uncultured Solirubrobacterales bacterium
CTTCTCGGCGTGCTCGGCGCGGGTGCCACCTTTTCGGCGCCTGCGGACCTGCCGCCTGGGCGGCGCGGATGCCTTGGTCGAGCGGCTGCCGCGGGGGTTTCCGGATCCGGTTCGACCCTCCAGCGCGGAGAGTGCGTCAAGCAACTGCTTGCGCTCTTCGTCAAGCTCAGCCAGTCGCTCTTCAACCAGTTTTCTTATCGCGTCAGTTTTGGCAGCCACGATCGCCTCTCGTCTTGTGTTTACACATCGGTAGGTTCGTTAAGTGAAATTTGAGTCTATGGATTTACTGCAGTACCCATGCAGTTTCGTCAGGAGTGACATTTGAGTAACAACAAACGGGTCGTTGTCGCAAGGTTGCTTCTGCCAGCGGGCCGTGACCTGCTTGAAGAGAAGTTCGACCTCGTGGATGGGGGTCTTGCCGCCACCCGGGACGAGGTGCTTGCTCTGGTTCCAGGTGCTGATGCGCTTGTGGCCGACCCGAGCGTTCCGGTGGACGAGCAGTTGCTCGAAGCCGCAGGTGACCAGCTCGCCGTCGTCGCTAACTATGCGGTGGGTTTCGACAACATCGACCTGGCTGCCTGTCATGAGCACGGCGTGATCGTGACGAACACACCGGAAGTGCTCACCAATGCGACGGCGGAGCTGGCCGTCACTCTGACCCTCTCCGCCGCCCGGAATACGAGCGACGCCGAGCGCCGGCTAAGGCGCGGCGAGTGGACGGGATGGGATCCGGCTGATTTCATCGGCTTCGAGCTGAGCGGCGCAACGATCGGTGTCGCCGGGATGGGACGGATCGGCCAGCGCTACGCGGAGCTGATGTCCGGCTTTGGTGGTGAAATCCTTTACACCTCCCGCGAGGTGAAAGAGGGGGTTGAAGTCAAGCTGGGTGCGCGCAAGGTCGAATTCGAGAAATTGCTGGAAGCTTCTGACGTAGTCAGCCTTCACCTGCCTTCGCTACCTGCCACCAGACACATCATCGATGCGGTGGCGCTGGCGAGAATGAAGTCCAGCGCGGTCCTGGTCAATACCGGGCGGGGTTCACTTGTCGACAGCGAAGCGCTCGCCGAGGCTCTCGAGAGCGGAACGATCGGCGCCGCGGGGCTCGACGTCTATGAAAACGAGCCCGAGGTGCCGCGCCGACTGCTTGAGGCACCACGCACTGCGCTTACCCCGCACATCGGTTCGGCAACCGATAGGGCCCGTGACGAAATGGCCCGGCTGGTCGCCCTGAACGTGCTCGCGGTCCTGGAGGGCTCTGCGCCTCCGAACCCGGTCAGCCTGGAGTAGCGCTAGTCGCCGGCGGTGCGCTCGCTCTTGCGCGAGCGGGGGACGGTGCGGAAAATGTAGTCCCAGAGTGGGCTCGATACGCCGTACCCGAAGCGGTGGTCCTGGAAGTGGTGACGCATGTGGTGCTCACGAATCTTCTTGCCAAGATTCGTTTTCGGCGCGAAGTGGTGGACGTAATAGTGGGTGTAGTCGTAAATCAGGTAGCCGATCAGAAAGCCGGCGAAGCCGATGAAACCGGTCGGTGTGCCTAAGGCGAGCACAAACGCACCCAGGAATATGGAGGCCAGCGGCAGCCCCAGGGCCGGCGGCATGACCAGACGCATGCGGTCGTTCGGGTGGTCATGGTGGACACCGTGAATTATGAAGTTGAGCTGGTCCCCGCCCTTGAACTTCGGGTGCCAGTGAAAAAGCAGGCGGTGGAGCCAGTATTCCGAGAGGGTCCAGATCAGTATTCCCGCGAGAGTCATTCCCAGGATCGCCTGTGGGGCCGAGCCAGCGCCGATCGCCAGCCAGTACATGACCCCGATTACCGGAATGAAGATGACGGCTGGCACCGCCGGGTGGACCCTGGAAAAGAAATTGAGAAAGGAATTCTCGAAAAGGTCGGGCGAGGCCGAGAGCTTGGATGTACGTTCCGCTGAACCCATGAATGTTTCTGAATGGTAGCGTGAATGTCCCCGAACTCAGGAGAAGCAGAGTTTCATATGATTACCACCGCCACTAGAACAACGAATGACTTCAAGGTCGCTGACCTGGCCCTGGCCGAGTACGGCCGCAACGAAATCCGTCTCGCGGAGCATGAAATGCCTGGATTGATGTCCACCAGGCGCGAATTCGCCGATTCCAAGCCGTTGGCCGGCGCCCGGATCACCGGCTCGCTCCACATGACCGTGCAGACTGCCGTTCTTATCGAGACCCTGACCGAACTCGGTGCCGATGTGCGCTGGGCCAGCTGCAACATATTTTCGACTCAGGATCACGCGGCCGCGGCGATTGCGGTCGGCCCCGAAGGGACTCCCGAGAACCCCGAGGGCGTGCCGGTTTTCGCCTGGAAGGGCGAGACGCTCGAGGAGTACTGGTGGTGCACTGACAATGCGCTGACCTGGCCTTCCGTTGGTGCCGACGGTTCCGTCGGGCCGAACATGTTGCTCGACGACGGTGGCGACGCCACGATGCTGATTCACAAGGGGGTCGAGTACGAGAAGACTGGCATCGTGCCCGATCCCTCGACCGGTGAGTCCGATGAGTTCCGGGTCGTCCTGGAGCTGCTGACCGACTCGGTCGCCGACTCCCCGACCAAGTGGACCGAACTGGCCAAGGGCGTAATGGGCGTAACCGAAGAAACGACGACCGGTGTCATGCGCCTTTACGAGATGAAGGAAGCCGGCGACCTGTTGTTCGCCGCGATCAACGTCAATGACTCGGTGACCAAGTCCAAGTTCGACAACCTCTATGGCTGCCGGCATTCCCTGGTAGACGGGATCAACCGTGCCACCGACGTGATGCTGGCTGGCAAGGAAGCGGTCGTATGTGGCTTCGGTGATGTCGGCAAGGGCAGTGCCGAATCGCTCAGGGCCCAGGGTGCCCGGGTGATCGTTACTGAGATCGATCCGATCTGTGCGCTCCAGGCTGCGATGCAGGGCTACCAGGTCGCAAGACTCGAAGATGTGCTTGCGACGGCCGACGTATTCATCACCACGACCGGCAACAAGGACATCATCATGGCCGATCAGATGGCGCGGATGAAGCACCAGGCGATCGTCGGCAACATCGGCCATTTCGACAACGAAATCGATATCGTCGGACTGGAAAACATCGATGGAATCGAGCGCATCGAAATCAAGCCGCAGGTTCATGAGTGGAAGTTCCCTGATGGCCATTCGATCATCGTGCTCTCGGAGGGCCGGCTGCTCAACCTGGGCAACGCAACGGGCCACCCGAGCTTCGTCATGTCGAACTCGTTCACCAATCAGGTCATGGCCCAGATCGAACTCTTCGCCAAGGCCGACGACTACGACATCGGCGTCTTCGTACTGCCGAAGCACCTCGATGAGAAGGTCGCAAGACTGCACCTCGATGCGCTCGGCGTCCGGCTTACCGAGCTGAGCAAGGAGCAGGCCGACTACATCGGCGTTCCGGTTGCTGGCCCCTACAAGTCAGACCAGTACAGGTATTAGGGCTGCTGCCTCGCGGCTGACCTCGCTGGGGCTCGAAAAGGCCACTCCATATGCCGGGCGGTTTATCCGCTGGCATTTGGGGGCGGCCTTTTTTATTCGGGGGCTGAGAGGGCAAGCGGCTCCCGGCAACCACCAGGACACGCCTGCCTTCCAGAACAAGTAATCCCGATCACTTCGAATCCGGATCACTTCGCTTCGCTGTGCGATCCGGATTTCGAGTCT
>CALEMO010000016.1 GCA_937910825.1 uncultured Solirubrobacterales bacterium
TTGTTGATGCGCCAGCCGATCAGCACCAGGAAGGCCAGGGCCAGTGGCGGACCCGCCATCTCATCGGGTGGCAGGAAGTTACCGGTCGCGAAGTTGTAGTTGAAGCCGGTCAGCGCACTGAGGATGCCGCTGAGCGACTGGAAGATCCAGGAGGGTGCAAGCAGGAGGTAGGTCGGGTCAGCACCACCGTTCGCGATCTCCACGTTCTCGACCACCAGCCAGATGCGCCAGGTGAGGTAGATCGCCAACGGAATCGCCACTACCCAGATGCGCCGCCAGCGTTCCCGAGTGAGCAGCACTGCGACGATCGCACCGGCCAGGAACGGCAGCGCCAGGGTGAAGCTGACGACACCGAGTGACAGTGCGGCACAGGCAAGCAGGTCGCCGGTCAGGGTATTGCGCTCGACCGCGAGTAGGGCGATCATGCCCAGCGCCACGGCCACCATGATCGTGAACCCGATGCCCTGCATGAGATTTCCGGCATCGCTGCCGAAGAAGAGCAAGACCAGGCAGGGCGCGAGCGCGACAAATTCCCCCACTCGTTTCCTCGCAAAGATGAAAAGCAGGATGACCGAGAGGTAGACCATGGCCAGGGTGAGCAGCCGGAAAGTCAGGTAGTCGGTGCCAATGGTTTCGAGGATCCCGTGGTACAGCCAGAGGGTGAGAAAGATCAGGTGGCCGGAATGCGGCTCGATGGTCGTGCGGAAATCCTGAGAGGGGCTGAAAGAAACCCAGGCCATTTCGTCACCGGTGAAAGTCGTGCCGCGAGCCACATAAAGGCAGTAGGCAAGCGAGAGTACGATCGCACCGCCCAGGCGAGGCGCGGATCAGCTTTTCTTTCGACCATCGGGTCGATCAGGCGGGCCAGGCGGTACTTGATATCGACCGTCCTCACAGCTCCTCGGCTATGCGCGGCGCTTCCCTGGTGAAGACCCAGACACCCAGCACACAGACCGTCACGTAGATCAGGAATGCCGGCAGGAGGTTGATCAACCCGCCGGCCGCTTCGACCGCACTCGGGGCGCTCGGGTCAATGATCCAGTGGCGAGCCTCGACGAAGATCGGGGTCAGCGGGTTGGCGAGGATGATGTCGTGGTACTGCGGTGGCACGATGCTCAGCGGGTAGAGCACGGGCGTGCCGTAAAAGAGCGCGGTCACCACCACCCCCCAGATGATGCCGACGTCACGGAAGCGCACATAAAGCGAAGAGA
>CALEMO010000017.1 GCA_937910825.1 uncultured Solirubrobacterales bacterium
TTTCGCCGGTATCGCCCAGGTTGATTTCGTCCAGGCTTTCACGCCCGGCTGGTTCGAGAAAGCTGTCGAGCTTGAGCACCCGGTCTGGGTGAAGCCCTCCCGGCTGGGTTCCAGCGTGGGCATCAGCAAGGTGGAATCGGGCAGGGTCGCTCTGGAGCAGGCAGTCGCCGAGGCTGCCGTGCACGATCCGAGGGTGATCATCGAGGCAAACTCGACCGGCCGCGAAGTTGAATGCTCGGTGCTCGGAAACGAAGACCCGCAGACTTCGCAGCCCGGGGAAATTATGGCCGACGCTGACTGGTACGACTACGAAGCCAAGTACACCGAGGGCCGCATGAACCTGGCAGTGCCCGCGGCGATCGGCGAGCAGGCAACGACAGAGCTCCAGGCGATGGCCATCGAGGTGTTCACCCTGGCCGGCTGCTCCGGTCTGGCCCGCTGCGATTTTTTCGTCGAATCCGATGGCCGGGTGCTGCTCAACGAGATCAATACGATGCCCGGTTTCACCGAGACCTCGGTCTACGCGAAGCTCTGGCAGGCCTCTGGAGTGGAATACCCGGTGCTCTGCGACCGGCTTCTCGAACTGGCCCTCGAGCGCCACCGGGCCGAAGCCGAGCACACTTTCTGAGCAGCCGCCCGGCTACTCGAAGAGTCGCACGTCGGTGATCGTGGCCCCGAAGCCACCGTCGATTTCTACTGCGTCGGTGATCCAGAGCAGGTAGTACTGGTAGGAGGCACCCGCCGTGATCAGATCGACCTGTTCGTTTTCGGTGACTTCGTCGACCTGGGCCAGGCGGGTCCAACCGGAGATTTCTGCCGGGATCGGGTCGTTAGATCCGTAGATCTCGAGTGTCCAGCCGGGAGTCGGCGTCCGGATGTCCATCGAGGTCGCGGCGACCGACTCACCGGCGCCGACGTAGATCCCGACGCCTTGCTTGCCGGTCAGGGTGTCGGCCTGATAGGTCTCCGTACTCCAGCCGGAAGCGTTGCGATCTTCATCGATCGCAAAATCGATCTGGTCCGAATGCTCTTCATTGTCGCCCTGCGGGTCGAAATCACCGACCCCCACAATCTCGATTTCGCTGGCGCTGGAGCCACCACCGCTGCCAGCTCCACCTCCACCTCCCGGGGCATCGCCCTGAGAGATGAACCAGGCGGTTCCTGCCGCGATCACGAGGGCGACCAGCAGCATGACCACCGCTGGCATTGAGGATCCCTGGTTCGTCGGAAGCTGTCGGCGTGGCGGCGGAACGGCGTCCAGCACCGAGGTGGCCTCCCCGGTTGTGCCACCGGCCCGGATCGCTTCGACTTCCAGGGCGGCCTGGAGGTCGTCAGACATTTCTTCGATCGTCGCGTAACGGTCATCTTGGTCCTTCTCGGTGGACTTCTCGACCACTCTGGCGGAAGCAGCCGAAATGTCGGGCCTCCGGATCTGGACGTCCGGAAGATCTTCGTTCACATGCTTCATCGCGACGCCGATCTGGCTCTCAGCCTCGAAGGGAACGTCACCGGTGAACATCTCATAAAGCACGATGCCGAGCGAGTAGATGTCCGAGCGCGGATCGACTTCTTTGCCCATCGCCTGCTCGGGGGCGACGTAGTCGGTGGTGCCGACCACTTTCCCGGCGGCAGTGACCCCTTCGGCATTGAGTTGCCTGGAGATGCCGAAATCCGTGAGTTTGGCCCGGCCGGTCGAGTCGATCAGCACGTTCTGGGGCTTGACGTCGCGATGGACAATCCCCATTTCGTGGGCCACCGCCAGTCCCTGCGCGATCTCCAGCGAGTAGGCGAGCGCTTCGGTGGCATCCAGCGCTCCGACCCGGCTGATGCGCTGCTTCAGAGTCTCGCCCTGAATGTATTCGAGCACGATGTAAGGCCGACCATTGTCCTCGCCTGCGTCGATCACCGCGACCACATTCGGGTTCGAGAGCTTCGCGACAGCCCTCGCCTCCTGGTTGAAGCGTTCGAGCTGGTCAGGCTGCTCGGTTATCTCGCGATGCATCAGCTTTACCGCGACCGGCCGGTCCAGAACCTCGTCCCGAGCCAGATAGACCGTTGACATGCCGCCGCTGCCCAGCTTCGCCTCGAGCCGGTAACGGTCGGAAAGGACCGTTCCGATCATCTGCGCACTGGATGGGGGAGGGTTCACCGACATGGCAACGTCCTCGACGAGAAACGAGTGTCGAGCCTCACCACTTCACCGATCCAGCCTGCAAAAGCCCATGAATCTTCGAGCCTATCCGTAGAGGGCGTACGTGGTAGTTACGACGCTGAGTCCGGGAAAAAATCCCCAGCCTGTCGACGGCGCAGCCAGTCGTCCCGCTCAGCGGATGCCAGCACCAGCGATCCGGTACATACGGAAGTGACCCAGGTGGCACTCGGGCACACCTGATTCAGCCAGGCGAGAGTCGCTTCGTCCTCCATGGCGAGCCGACTGCCGGCGCCGCCCGGCACCGGCACGACGCCGGCTTCGCTCACCTCGCTGACGGCGGTTGCCGCTTCGATCGAAGTCACACCGGTATCAGTCCGCCTGTGGCCGGCCTCGACCGCTACGAAATCCACCTGCCAGCCGGGAACCCCCGACAGGACTTCATAGGGACCGATCGCGTCGAGCGCGGTCACACCGTCGAACAGCAGAATCGCGACGTTCATCGGCTGTCAGACCCGCCTGACCTCGGCTGGGCCGGCACTCACCGAACCGATGCGGCGGGCGCCCGGGTAATGACCTTGCAGCACTGCCAGCGCAGCGCCTTCGCTTTCGGGGGGTACGACGCAACAGAAACCGCAGCCCATGTTGAAGACTTCGTACATCTCGTCCTCAGGCACGCCGGCGCGATCCTGGATCAGCCCGAAGATCGGCTGTGGTTCGAGCGGGTCGTCGATCTCATAAGTGACTTCGGACTTGAGCCGCAACAGGTTGTCGAGCCCACCGGAGGTGATGTGGGCGAGGCCATTGACCTGGGCGTCGGAGCGCAGCAGGTCCATGACCGCCTTGACGTAGATCTCGGTCGGCTCGAGCAGGATCTCTCCGAGGGGGCGGCCGAGGCGATCATCGTCGAAGGAAACCGCATCGTTCCCGCCCAGTGCCTTGCGAGCCAGGGTATAGCCGTTCGAATGGATGCCGGAAGAAGGCAGGCCGATCACCACGTCTCCGGGGGAAACCGCCGAGCCGTCAATGACGCTGTCCAGGGCGACCGTGCCGAAGCAGGCGCCGGCAATGTCGAAACCGTTGATCAGGTCTCCCAGCTGGGCGAGCTCGCCACCGGGTATCTCGATGCCGGCCAGTTCCGCGCCCCGGGCCAGACCCACGCCAATCTGACCACACTGCTCGGGGTCGGCCTTTTCGACCGCGAGGTAATCGAGCAGGGCGATCGGTTCGGCCCCGACGCAGATGATGTCGTTGACGTTCATCGCGATGCAGTCGATGCCGACCGTGTCGTATCGCCCAAGTTCTTCCGCCACCTTCAACTTCGTGCCGACGCCGTCGGTCGAAAGCGCGATACCGGTTGTTTCATCGAGTTTCATCACAGCCGCGTAATGACCACTCAGGTCAACCTGCCGCGACGGCCTGCCGACGTTGATCTTCGCGAGTGCTGCGACCAGAAGGCTGACCGACAGGTCCGCGTCGCTCTGGCTGACCCCAGCCTGGGCATAGGAGTCGGCGGACCCGACTTCGCGATCATTCATCAGCAGGTGCCTTCGGGCTGGTTCTCATGGAACCGGATTCAACAGCAGAAGCGTTCCGGCTGCTCAGCAGGATCAGGATCGTCAGGCCCAGGGCTACCCGGTAGATCGCGTAGGGGCGCAGCGCCCGGTCCCTTTCGACCATCTCGATCAGGTCATTGGACGCCATGGTCGATGCAAAAGACGTGCCGAAGCCGATCGCCAGCCATCGTGCCTGGCGGCGTGAGATGCCGCGCCTGGCCAGGCGAAACCCTTTCAGCCCGACCGCGCCGAGGATCACCGGCAAGGCGACCGTGCGCGAGAGCAGGTTGGCCTGCTCGCGAGAGAAGCGGCGCAGGCGGGCCGCTGTGAGTGTCGCTCCGTTACGCGAAACCCCGGGCATCAGCGCCGCGGCCTGGGCGATTCCCAGGGCGAGGCCGTCAATCGCATTGGCCTCGCCACGTCCCTTCTGCTGGGGTCGGCGATCTGCCAGGGCCATCAGGATGCCTCCACCGATCAGTCCGGCCGCGGTCGAAGCCGGCCCACCCAGTCGCGATTCGATTTCCCTCTCAAAGCGGTAGCCGACGGCGGCGGCCGGTAGGAACGAAAGCAGTAGTACGGCAGCGCGGCGCAGGTCGAAGGCATTGATTTCCCCGGCGATCTCCCGCCGTCGGGTCAACAGCAGAGCCATCGCCGCACCGCCATGGAGCGCGATCTCGAAACTCTTCCGGAGTTCGGGATCGAGGCGCTCAGGATCCCAGCCGAGAAGCCTCGGAAGCATCGCCAGATGGGCAGAGCTGGATACCGGCAACAGCTCGGTCGGGCCCTGAACCAGACCCAGGATCACTGCCCGCTGTGTGTCACTTGTTTCGGAAATCAGAGGTCAGACTCTATTCCCGACTAGACTTTGGAGGTTCAATGCGACGCCCGGACTTCCATTTACGCCGTTACCAGCTGTGGCAGATGGCCGGAGACGGCCTACTTGTCGCGCTTGCATATTTCCTCGCTTACCAGCTTCGCTTCCTCGATGAGCCGGGCACCATCCCCGACCGCTACATGGATCTTTTCATCAATTCGCTGGCTTTCGTGGTGCTCGGCAAGGTGGTGATCTTCTACCTCTTCGGGCTCTACCAGAAGTGGTGGAGGTTCGTAGGCGGTCGTGACATCGCCCGCATCGTGCAGGCGGTGACGATCTCGAGCCTGCTGCTGATCGTCGTCTTCAGCGTCGTCCAGCCCTTCGCCGTCTCACTGCCGCGCTCGGTGGCGATGACAGATTTCCTGTTGACCATGATGCTGATCGCCGGCGCGAGGCTGGGGACCAGGCTTTTCAAGGAACGCCCGGATCGCGGCCAGCGCATCGCCCGAGGCCGGGAGGTCGTGGTGGTCGGCGCAGGCTCCGGCGGGCAGATGGTTGTTCGCGAGCTGCGGCTCAACCCGCATCTCGGCGAAACGGCGATCGGCTTCGTCGACGACAACGTCGGCATGCGTGGCATGCGCATCCAGGGGATCTCGGTGCTCGGTACGACCGACGAGATCGAGACCATCCTCGACGAGACCGAGCCTGACGAAGTCGTGATCGCGATCCCGTCGGCACCCGGCACCCTGCGAGCCAAAGTGGTCGCTGCCTGCCGGGCCAGGGAGATCCAGGTAAAGACTCTGCCCACCGTTTTCGAACTGCTGCGAGGCGGCGTCCAGCTCAGCCAGCAGCTGCGCGAGGTCCAGGTCGAAGACGTACTCGGTCGCGAACCGGTGGTAGTTGAGCTAGAAAGGGTGGGCGCCTACCTCGAGGACCAGGTGGTACTGGTCACCGGTGCTGGCGGTTCGATCGGTTCCGAACTCTGCCGCCAGATAGCCACCGTGAACCCGCTGTTGCTGGTGATGCTGGACCACGCCGAAGACAACCTGTTCCAGATCGAACGCGAGATGGTCTCGGAGCGTCATTTCACGAGGGTTGAAGCGGTGCTGGCCGACTGCAAGGAAACCGAGCGCATGTTCGAAGTCATGCAGCGCTTCAAGCCGAATGTGGTCTTCCACGCCGCCGCCTACAAACACGTGCCGCTGATGGAGTCCAATCCGCTGGAGGCGATCCGCAACAACGCGATCGCCACCCGGATTACGGCGGAAACTGCGGCAGCGGCCAAAGCCGAGCGCTTTGTTCTGATTTCCACTGACAAGGCGGTCAACCCCCAGACGGTCATGGGTGCTTCGAAAGCACTGGCCGAGTGGTCGATAGGTGCCGCCGGTGAGCGACACAGGGACACCCGTTTCGTGAGCGTGCGCTTCGGCAATGTGCTCGGTTCGTCCGGCAGCGTGGTGCCGATCTTCCGGCGCCAGATCGAGCAGGGCGGCCCGGTCACCGTTACCCACCCGGAGATGACCCGGTTCTTCATGACCATCCCCGAAGCCGTTCAACTGGTCATCCGGGCGGCCGATACCGGCAGCACCCGTGGCGACGTTTTTGTCCTCGACATGGGGGATCCGATCAGGATCGTCGACCTTGCCGAAAACATGATCAAGCTGGCCGGCTACGAGCCGGAGACCGACATAGCGATCGAAGTGATCGGGATCAGGCCGGGCGAGAAGCTCCACGAGGAACTTTTCGGGGCCGAAGAAAGGTCACAGCCGACCGCCTCGAAGAGGATCATGCGGGCGGTCCGCGACGAAGCGATCGAAGCCGAATGGGTGGAGCAGACACTCGACCAGCTCGAGCGCGTCGTGCAGACGGGGGACGAATCCAACCTCGGCGAGATGCTCGTGGAAATCGTGAATTCGCCGGGCGGTGAGCCAGTCCGGATGCCCTGAGAGGCTCCGGCTGACTAACATGCTGCCGTCTGGTCACAGGACTCCCTGTCCGTGGCCCGCCGGATTTCTTGACCAGGTCTTGGAGAGCAGATCGTGAAAGACGTGATTCAGACAGTAGGCGCTTACGCAGGAATAATTTCCCTGTTGGGTGTCGTCGTGCTCGCGATGCTTGCGTTTTCGCAGGCCCGCGACCTGCGCCGGCTGCGTGAATGGGCAGGTGGCGCGCCCGAGCGCGATGCCGAAGTTCGCGAAGTAAGCGAACTGGTCGCAGATGAACGCTCTCAGGAACTCAAGGCCCTCGCCGATCGTGAGCAGCGTCGCCTCGAGCGGACCGGGATGGCGGAAGGATCTTTCTGGGATCGCCTGGGCCGCACCGGGCGCGTGCTGACGATCATCGCCGCGGTGCTCGTGCTGGGTGCCGGCGCCGCCTATGCGGGCACGACGCTTCTCGGCGGCGATGATCCCGCGTCAACGGGCGGCAAGAAGAGCAATCAGGCCTCGGCCACCGTCGAAAAGCCGGCCGACATCAGGACCGCGGTGCTCAACGGCACCGGCGGTGCACAGGTCGGCCTGGCCAACGAATACGCGACCGTGCTCGAAGACGATGGCTTCCGCATGGGTACGGTCACTGACGCGACCGAAACCTTCACGTCGAGCGTGGTCATGTTCTCCCCGGGCAACGAAATTGCAGCGAAGAAAGTTGGTCGTGCAGTCGGCATCAATGCAACGGAGCCGATTACCCCGGAGGTCGCAGACATCGTCGGTGGCGCCATGGCAACAGCCATTATCGGTACGGATAATTCGGCCCTGCCTGGTGGCTAGTGGCTGAGTCCGATCTCCCCGGTCGGCTGAAGTGGGTGGCCCCGATCGCTATCGGGCTGCTCTTCATCGCCACGGTCGGGGCTTTCGGCTGGTCTCAGAGACTCAAACGCGAGCCGCTGGTCATCGACCGGGTTGAGTTCGTGGCGGCCGGTTCGCCCGAGATCAAGGCGACCGTCTTCACTCCGAACGGAGACTGCCTGCGCGATACGATCTCGATCAACTTCAGGACGACCAAGTCCGATGACGCCTCCGTGGAAATCATCGGCCCCGGCGGCAAGGTGATCCGCACCCTCGAAGAGGACCTCTTTTTCAAGCGCTACCGGGAGCACTCGCTGCCATGGGACGGACGAAAAGACAACGGCGTCGTACCCGAAACGGACCAGTACCGGGTACGGGTGAATATGAAAGGGCTCGACCGGGTGCTCTACCTGCCCGGACGGATCCGCCTGCGCAAGGTCGAGCGGTCGGCCAGCTCCTGTGAAACAGATGCGGCCGGCCGGGCCAAGGCCGGCGATCGGCCGGCTGTCACGGGGAACAGCCAGGGATGATCGACGCGATTTTCGCCCTCTTCGCCGCTGGTCTGGCGGCGATCGTGATTCTGGAAGCTCCGTCGCGCCGCCGTTCCTTGGCGATGGCGGCGGCGTTGCTGCTGGCACCGGCATTGATCGCCGCTGACCAGTGGAATGCGACCCAGGTCGAAGAGCTACGCAGCTCGCCCCTGCTGCTGCTAGTTGCGCTGGCCGTGCTCGGTGCAGTGGTGGCGGGGCTTGCCCTGCTGCTCGTTCGCCGACCGGTGCTGTTGCCAGTATTAGTGCTG
>CALEMO010000018.1 GCA_937910825.1 uncultured Solirubrobacterales bacterium
TACCTGCTCGCGTTCAATCACGACAGCAGTGTTTCAGGATTCCCTGTTGGCGCTCTTCCAGCCACTTACCGTCAGCATGAGTGTGGCCACCAGTGCGAGATAAAAACCCGCACCGAAGCCGCCTTCATCACCAAGGAGGAACTGGAAAACCAGGGCGGCGAATGAAATCGTCGCGAGTTCGGAAACCATGGTTTCGGTAGCGACCGGCACATTCGTCATTCGGCTGGCAGACGAAACGATCGGAAATGCAAGTCCGCCCAGGCCGACCAGCGCCATCAGCACGCCAGTTGCGCCAAAACTGGACAGGGCAGTCTGACCGCCGTGCCACGGCAGGAAAAGCGCCACCAGCACCAGCAGGCCAGATGCCCCGGCAATCCACTCGCTTGGCTTGACCCGAGCCGCCTTCACGCCGCACTCTCACGGGCCGAATGAAGCGTATTTTCGAGCAGCATTGCGATCGTCATCGGGCCCACCCCGCCCGGTACTGGCGTGATCGCAGCGGCGACTTCGGCGACTTCATCGAATGCGACATCGCCGCGCAGGCCATCGTCGGTGCGGTTCATTCCCACGTCGATCACGGTCGCGCCTGGTTTCACGAAATCCGCGCGAATCAATTCGGCGACTCCCACTGCTGCCACCAGAACATCGGCCCGCCGGCAGACCGAGGCCAGATCCGAGGTTCGGGAATGGGCGACAGTCACCGTCGCGTTACGCCCGAGCAGCAGGCTGAAAAGGGGCCGGCCGACAAGATTTGAGCGACCGACGATCACCGCTTCAGCGCCGTTCAGGTCGACACCCTGGTGATCGAGCAGCTCGATGACGCCAGATGGGGTGCACGGAACCAGACCGGGCCGTCCTGCGGCCAGCAGGCCGACATTCTGCGGGGTCAGCCCATCGACGTCCTTTGCCGGATCGATTGAGTCCACGACCTCGTCCGCGTCCAGATGGTCTGGCAGGGGCAGCTGCACCAGGATCCCGTCAATCGATTCGTCGCTGCCAAAACTGCGCACAATGTCCACCAGCTCCGCCTGGTTGGTATCGGCCGCGAGGCCGTGGTGGACGGAGCGCATGCCCGCCGCTTCACAGGCCTTGTGCTTGTTAGCCACGTAGATCTCCGATGCCGGATCGGAGCCGACCAGGACGGTCGCCAGGGTCGGAACATGCCCGCCGCCGGCGACGAAAGACGCAACCTGTTGCGCCACCCGGTCGCGAACAAGCTGTGACACCGCCTTGCCGTCGATTATGCTGGCTTTCATTCTAAGTTCACCTTTTCTGGATCGGAGCGTATTCGGCCATCAGCTTGCGTTCGCTGCCATCGGCCGAGAATCGCACGATGATCACACCGCCCGGTTCCGCTCCGATGACTACACCTTCTCCGAAAGAAGCATGGCTGACATCGTCGCCGACCGTTACCTGGACGGCCGTGCTCGGCTGAATCGGGTCGGAGGCTGCAATCCCCCCCGCAGCACCAGTTCCGTATCGCCCGCTGCCGAGCCCGCCTGAAAGCCCAGCAGAGCCGACCTGGGTCCCCTGGTGATGGGTCAGCATGGCCGGCAATTCGTCGAGAAACCTGGACGGCATCGCGGCTTCCGCGCGCCCGCCGAATATGCGCCGGCTGCGGGCTCCGGTCAGGTAGAGCCGCTTGCGTGCCCTCGTGATTCCGACGTAACACAGCCGGCGCTCTTCTTCCTCTTCACCTTCATCGAGTGCTCTTGAATGCGGGAAGACACCGTCTTCCATTCCGACCATGAAGACCGCTTCATATTCAAGGCCCTTGGCGTTGTGAAGCGTCATCAAGGTGAGCAGGGGTGCTTCGGTTTCAAGCTTGTCCTGATCCATGTACAGGGAAATCTGCTGGAGGAATTCGTCCAGCGGGGCGACATCGCTCTCGCCTTCGATCAGCCGGTTGGCGTCGAACTCAGTCGCAACGCCGATCAGTTCACGCAGGTTTTCGACGCGGCCTTCCGCTTCGATCGTTCGCTCCGCTTCGAGTGCTTCGAAATAGCCGGTTTCGTTCAGTACCGCCTCGAGCGCTTCTGAAACCGGCTGCTTCTCTGCTTTCGAGCGCAGCGCAGTCATCGTATGCTGAAATTCAGTCACGCTTCGCACTGCCGCACCACCGACCCCGGGAACCGTTTCCACCGACTGGGCGACGTCCCAGATGTCTTCGCCGGTGGTATTGGCGTGGGCCAGCAGAC
>CALEMO010000019.1 GCA_937910825.1 uncultured Solirubrobacterales bacterium
TTCACCATTATTCAGGCGCCAGGCGACTGTGTAGGTGAACTGCTTGGAGGCTTCGATCTTGGTTGCCATCTCGGCGAACTTGTGCCGGATCGCCTGGAACTTGCCGATCGGGCGGCCAAAGGCCTCCCGTTCCAGCCCGTACTTGAGCGTGGTCTCGAAGAGACGTTCCGCGCCGGCATTCGAGCCGGCAGCGGCGACCAGGCGTTCTCCCTGGAGCTCCCAGCTGATGTGGTAGAAGCCTTTGCCGACCTGGCCCAGGATCGAGTCGGCCGGGACCCGCATGTCGTCGAAAGAGATCTCGCAGGTGTCGGATGCCTCCATGCCCATCTTCTCGAGGTTCTGGGCGACCGAGAAACCGGGCAGGTCGTTGCCGTCTTCGTCACGGATGTCGATCAGCAGCAGTGAGATGCCGTCGTGCCCCGCGTCCGGGTCCGTTTTCACGACCAGCACGATGAAGTCGGCCCGGGCAGCGTTGGTGATGAATGTCTTCGAACCGTTGATTACGTATTCGTCGCCGTCGAGGATCGCCTTGGTGCGGATGCCGGCGACGTCCGAGCCGGCGCCGGGCTCGGTGATGCCAAGTGCTCCGATCCTGGTCCCGGCGATGCCCGGGGTCAGGTACTTGCGCTTCTGCTCGTCAGTGCCCAGGGCTTCGATCGGCGGCAGGACCATGTCGGTCTGGACCGCGAAGCCCATGCCGAGGCCGCCGGAGCCGGCGTAGCTGAGAGCTTCGGCCCTGACCAGGGAGTAGTAGTAGTCGCCGCCCTGCCCTCCGTATTCCTCCGGGAAGCAGAGCCCGAGGTAGCCCAGGTCACCGGCACGCTTCATCGCGGAATCAGGCCACTTGGTCTTTTCCCACTCGTTGCGGTGGGGGTGGAGTTCCTTGGTGACCCAGTCGACCATTGATTCACGCAGGTCTTCGTGCTCCTGGCTGAAGATGAAGTGCTTATGGCCGGTTTCGAAATCGGGCTTGATAACTGTCTCTGTCACGGCTGGTCCTTTTCCTTGGTCTGCTTGTTGAAGTTCAAAGTAGAGAGTAACACTTCCTACTACTTACGAACTGGTATCTTTCGCATCCATGAGCGAATCCAGCCAGTCCTTTGAAAAAATCCGATACGAAGTCGCCGATCATGTCGCCACGATCACGCTCGACGACCCTGAGACCCGAAATGCCCTTTCGGACCAGCTGCTGTCCGAGCTGATCTCGGCACTGACCACGGCCCGTGAGGACTACGCGGTGAGAGTGGTCGTTCTCGCCTCCTCACACGAGAAGGTGTTTTCTGCCGGTGGCAACCTCGCCGCTTTCGGCGGCGAGAGCGGCACCGTGGAGAAATTCTCCGGCGCTTCGCTATTCAGTGACTCCTTCAAGCTACTCGGGGAACTCGGCAAGCCGTCGATCGTCGCCGCGCGCGGCCATGTGCTCGCCGGATCGCTCGGCCTCGCGCTCGCCTGCGACTTGATCATCGCCTCCGAAGAGGCGACCTTCGGCACCCCCGAGATCACGGTCGGCCTTTTCCCGTTCATGATCATGGCCCTGATCTATCGCAATGTCGGGCGCAAGAAGACCAACGAGCTTTTGCTGCTCGGCGAGCGGCTTTCGGCTGCCGGCGCCTGTCAGGCGGGCATCGTCAACAAGGTGGTGCCGCAGAAGCAGTTCGACGACGCGGTGGCCGAATGGGCCGCTCTGCTGGCGGCGAAGTCACCACTGATCATGCGCCTCGGCAAGGACGCGATGTGGCGGCAGATGGACATGCCCCTGGCTGAGGCCCTCGACTACCTGCGTGCCCAGCTGGCGATCGAACTTTCAACCGAAGATGCGATCGAGGGAGTCAAGGCTTTCTTCGAAAAGCGCGAACCTGAATGGAAAGGCCGCTGATGAGCGACGAGGACGAGCAGGCCGAAACCCCCGAGCAGCCGGTCAACAAGCTTCCAGGCACGGCGCCGCTAGCCGAACTGACCGAGCAGCTCCACGAGCGTCGTGGCAAGGCCCGTCTC
>CALEMO010000020.1 GCA_937910825.1 uncultured Solirubrobacterales bacterium
CGAAGAGGACGCCTACGAGGACGATGATCTGCCCGATAAGGCCGAGCAGCCGAAACGACCCGGCGAGCCGCGCTTCTCCAGGCTGAAAGGGATGTGGGCGGCGGTCCTGGTCCAGGCCCGCGGGGTCGACCTGCCGTCGTGGCTCAGCCGCCGAACAAAGGACGGGCCAAAGGACGACGCCGCCGTTGAGCAGACTCAGGAGCTTTCAGACGGTCCCCCTGAATTCACGCAGGCCGACCCATCGAAACCTGAAGCAACGCAGGCAGCCGCAGCCGAGCTCGAGCGAAAGACCCTGCTCGGCGGGCTGGCGATCCTGCTGGCCTGCCTCGTGGTCGGCTTTGGCAGCTACGCGATCGGCAAGAGCTCCGGCGACGAAGTTGACGCGGCAAGGATTCAGGGCGAAGCAGCCGGCCAGCAGGCCGGAGCGATCAAAGGAGCGGCCGAAGGCTATGCCGCCGGTTTCCAGAAGGGCCGCGACCAGGCATTTCTGAAGGCCTACCGCAAGGCCTACCGCATCTACTACAAGCAGGCATTCGAGCAGGCCGGACTCGACGTGCCGCGCGATAAGGAGATCGAGGTGCCCGAGCCATGATCGCCAGTCGCAAATACCTGCTGCTGATCGCCGGCCTCGCTCTGCTGCTGGCTGCCGTCGCCGGCTATGCGATCGGCTCGGCTTCGGCCAGTGACAGCGCCGAGGCCGAAGCGGCCAGGGAGGAGGCTTACGACCTGGCCTACGATCAGAGCCTCGAGCGCTCCCGGGCGATCGCCGAAGAACGCGGACTCACCGCCGGCCGCAATCGCGGGCAGAAGGCGGGCAACCTGACCGGTGTGCGCGAAGGAACCAACCTCGGCCGCGGTGTGGCCGGCGTCGAATTTGCCAAGGACCTGGTTGAGGCGGCGCAGGCTTCGGCCGCGGCGGCGCAGGCCGAGCTGGCCGAGCGCCAGGCCAATTGCGGCGTGCTGCTGCGGGCGCCAGACATCTGCCCAACCGACGAAGAGGCGGCGGCCTACCGGGCCGCGGTGTTGGCGGCGAAGCAGCCCCTGCCAGAGCCTGACGCCGGCGGAAACGGAAACACCAATGGACCAGGCTGAGAAGGACCGCCAGCGCCGCATCGTTGTCGTGGTGGCAGTCGTAGCCGCGCTACTGATCGCCGCGTTCATCGGCTTTACGGTCGGCAACTCAGCTTCCGCTGAGGGGGAAGGCTCGGACCTGTCCCCAAGAGAGGCCCACATCTTCGGCCGCGACCAGGCGCTCGCCGAGGTCAAGCGCGACACCTCCCGTCAGGGATTCCGCGACGGAAGAAAGTACGGCATCAGGCAAGGCGGCCGTTCAGGCAGGCGGGCCGGCAAGTCCGACGGAACCGCCCGGGCCCAGCTAAAGATCGCTGACGACGCCGAGTCAGAAGCGGCCAGCGCCCAGGCCGAACTCGACGCGATCTCGGCGCCACCACCGGCACCACCCGCGCCGGTGGCCCCCGCCTCTCCGGGGCAGTAGCAGCCCAGTGGTGTTGCTGGTGGGCACGCCCCACCCTTGATCGATTCCAGAAAACGGGTATAACTGTTCTGGTGCCCTCAACCCCTGAAATCGAGACGATGTTGCGTGACGCCGACTTGCGTGCGACTCGATCCCGGACCGCCGTATTGGCCGCGGTTTACGGGCACCCGCATGCCGATACGAGCACGATCATCGACGCAGTACACGATGAGCGCAGCGAGGTTTCGCATCAGGCTGTCTATGACGGACTGAAGGCATTGACCGAGGCCGGCCTGGTGCGTCACATCCAGCCGCTCGGCTCGGTGGCCCGATACGAATCACGGGTCGGCGACAACCACCACCACGTCGTCTGCCGCTCCTGCGGCGCGATTGCCGACGTCGATTGCGCGGTCGGCGAAAAACCCTGCATGAAAGCTTCCGAAGACCACGGTTTCTCGATCGACGAGACCGAGGTCATCCACTGGGGCTACTGCCCCGATTGCTCCACGCGGAGCAAGACCGAGAAATCCCGAAAATCCCGAAAGGATTCCCTTGTCTGACACACCTGATGCCGTAGTCGGCGAAATGAACGAAGAGAGCGACGGCGGCTGCCCGGTAGCCCACGATCGCTTCCCGCACCCGACCGAAGGAATCGGCAACCAGGAGTGGTGGCCGAACCGCCTCAACCTGAAGATCCTCGCCAAGAACCCGGCCGAAGCCAACCCGATGGGTGAAGACTTCGACTATGCGGCCGAGTTCGAATCACTCGACCTCGACGCGGTCAAGAAGGACATCGATGAGGTCCTGACAACCTCCCAGGACTGGTGGCCGGCCGACTTCGGAAACTACGGCCCGATGATGATCCGCATGGCCTGGCACGGCGCCGGTACCTACCGGATCTCCGACGGCCGCGGCGGCGCCGGGGCCGGACAGCAGCGCTTCGCCCCGCTGAACAGCTGGCCCGACAACGGCAACCTCGACAAGGCGCGTCGCCTGCTCTGGCCGGTCAAGAAGAAGTACGGGGTGAAGATTTCCTGGGCCGACCTGATGGTGCTGACTGGCAACGTCGCCCTGGAGAACATGGGTTTCAAGACCTTTGGCTTCGGCGGCGGTCGCGAAGACGTATGGGAGCCGGACGAAGATGTCTATTGGGGCCCAGAGACCGAATGGCTGGGCGGCGACGCCCGTTACACCGGCGAGCGTGACTTGGAGAACCCGCTGGCCGCAGTCCAGATGGGTCTGATCTACGTAAACCCGGAAGGTCCGGACGGCGAACCCGATCCGCTGAAGGCTGCGGTTGACATTCGCGAGACCTTCAAGCGCATGGCGATGAACGACGAAGAGACGATCGCCCTGATCGCCGGTGGTCACACCTTCGGCAAGACCCACGGCGCAGCCGACCCGGATAAGTACGTCGGCCCCGAGCCGGAGGCAGCTCCGCTGGAGGACCAGGGTCTCGGCTGGATCAGCTCGTACGAGAGCGGTGCCAACGGTGATGCGATCACCTCGGGCCTCGAAGTAACCTGGACTTACCACCCGACCCGCTGGGACAACGAGTTCTTCCACATCCTCTTTGCCTACGAATGGGAGCTGATGAAGAGTCCGGCGGGCGCCCATCAGTGGCGGCCGAAGGACGGCGCCGGTGCTGACATGGTGCCGCACTCGGATGATCCGAACAAGAGGCGCGAGCCACGCATGCTGACCACCGACGTGGCCCTTAGGGTCGACCCCGAATACGAAAAGATCTCGCGTCGTTTTCACGAGAACCCGGATCAATTAGTCGACGCTTTCGCCCGCGCCTGGTTCAAGCTGACCCACCGCGACATGGGGCCGATCAACCGCTACCTTGGCCCCGAAGTTCCGGACGAAGAGCTGATCTGGCAGGACCCGATTTCCGAGGTCAAGCACGAGCTGATCGACGCCGGCGACATCGCCAGCCTCAAGCAGCAGATCCTGGGCTCGGGCCGCTCGGTCTCCCAACTGGTTTCGACCGCCTGGGCTTCGGCTTCGACCTTCCGGGGCAGCGATATGCGCGGCGGGGCCAATGGTGCCCGGATCCGACTGGAGCCGCAGAAGAGCTGGGCGGTCAACGACCCGACCGAGCTGGCCAAGGTGCTGGAAGTCCTCGAAGGGATCCAGGCCGAGTTCAACAGCTCGAACATCGGCGGCAAGCAAGTCTCGATCGCCGACCTGATCGTGCTTGGCGGAAGCGCCGCGGTCGAGAAGGCGGCGAAGGACGCCGGCAACGAAGTCAAGGTGCCGTTCACTCCAGGACGCGGCGACGCATCCCAGGAGCAGACCGAAGTCGAGTCATTCGACGCGCTCGAGCCGAGTGCCGACGGGTTCCGCAACTACCTGAAAGGCGAGCACCGCCTGCCGGCCGAATACATGCTGATCGACCGGGCGAACCTGCTCGACTTGACCGCACCGGAGATGACCGTTCTGGTCGGAGGCCTGCGGGTCCTCGGCGCCAACAGCGGTGGCTCGTCAACCGGTGTGCTGAGCGACAGCCCGGAGACGCTCAGCAACGACTTCTTCGTCAACCTGACCGATCAGGCGATCACTTGGAAGCCGGCCGGCGATGAGAAGACCTACGAAGCCCGGGACGAAAACGGCGACATCAAGTGGACCGGAAGCCGGGCCGACCTCGTCTTCGGATCAAACTCCGAGCTGCGAGCCCTGGCCGAGGTCTACGCAAGCGACGACGCCAAAGAGAAGTTCGTGACCGACTTCGTAGCCGCCTGGTCCAAGGTGATGGACGCAGACCGCTTCGATCTGGACTGAGTACTGAGTGGGGTTCCGGACCGGCCGATACCCGGTCGGTCCGGGCTTTCAGTTTGTAGCCGGGGCGAGTTATGCCCGGCAGAGCCTTTCCGAGACATGGCCCAGCCAACGGCATCATCAGAGGAAGGAAGCTCGTCATCCGTAGGTGCTACATTCATGTACATGAGCGAAACGGTGGGTGTAGCGGAGCTCAGGCAGAACCTGAGCGTGTATCTGCGGCGGGTCAGCCGGGGTGAGCGCCTCGTCGTTACCGACCGAAATCGCCCGGTCGCTGAGCTTGGACCCGCCCCGGCATCCGGCCCTGAACTCGACCGCCTGATTGCCGAAGGAAAAGTTTCCCCGCCGCTGCGCCGGGGTCTGCCGGAAGCGCTCGAGCTGAGCGGTGACCCGCAGGCGCTGAGCAAGGCGCTCGACGAGATCCGCGCCGATAGCTGATCCATGCCTGTCATCTATTTGGATGCTTCAGCCCTGGTCAAACTTATCCGGCGGGAAGCAGAGACGGATGCCCTCAGCGCCTACGTTGCGGGCGCCGACCTGGTCAGCAGTGAGCTCGTTCTGACCGAGATTCCACGCGCCGTGCGGCGGGTGTCTGCCCGAGAGCCTGAACCCCAGCTGGGCCCGATGCTGGAGCGGGCGGGAGAGGTATTGGATGCCGTAGCCTTCCGCCCGCTCGATCGTCCGCTGCTCGAGGGAGCGGGGGCGATCGCCGAGCCGGCTCTGCGGGCCCTGGATGCGATTCACGTCGCTTCTGCCGCCGACCTCAGCCCTTTGTCGGCCTTTGTCACCTACGACGAACGCCAGGCCGCCGCCGCTCGCCTCGCGGGCCTGCGAACGATGTCGCCGGGCGTCTGAGCCGGTGACGCCTTACGCCTCGCCGCGCGCCAGTTGCTCGGGATCACTGCGTACACCATCAGCGTCTTCGGCAAATTCCATCTAGCTGATGTCCCGAATTACCGCGTCGGCAGCGTTCTTGCCGCCCATCCCGTGCACACCTGCGCCGGGTGGGGTGGCGGCCGAGCAGATGTAGACGCCGTCGATCCCGGTGCGGTACGGGTTCAAGGTGAGACGGGGCCGACTGATCAGCTGGCGAGGTGTGTTCGCTCCCGCAGCGATGTCGCCGCCGACGAAGTTCGTGTTGTAGACCGGGAACTCGGAGGTCGGCTTCACCGACCTGCCGACGATGCGTTCCCTGAAGCCGGGGGCGAAGCGCTCGATTTGTTTCAACATTGCTTCAGACGCGTCGCCATCGAAACCATTCGGCACATGAGCGTAGGCCCAGACCGGATGGCTATCACCCTTCGACCGGTCTCGATCCGGCCGCCGGAACCCTCGATCACGCTCGCCATCGCGTCGGTGATCGCGCGCGAGCCACCGCGGGCCACCGGCCAGCCCTGGCTGTGGCCGGCCACGGTCAGGGCCATGCCGATCGCCGAGCTCATGAAGCGGGTCAGCGGGCTGAAGGAATGCGCGGCGACACCGCCGAATAGAGATCTCGCTTCCTCGGTCTTCATACGGCTGACGAGAGTGGTGGCAGGGGCGAGCGAAGGCAGACCGAAACGGGCCAGCATCAGCGGATGCTTCGGCAGGTGGATCACCGGACTCACCAGGTCGTCGTTCAGCTTTTAGAA
>CALEMO010000021.1 GCA_937910825.1 uncultured Solirubrobacterales bacterium
CGGAATCCAGGCGATCGCGGTCAGGGCCACAAGGAAGATCGAAATGCCATCGATGCCCAGGCTGTAATCGACTCCGAGGCCAGAGATCCAGGGAGTATCGACCACGTACTGCATGCCGCCGTCGGGCTCGAAACCGATCAGCACGGCGATGACGAGTCCGAGGGTGGCGACCGCACCGACACCGGCAACATGGGCTGCGAAACGTTGCGGCACCATCATGCAGAGCAGGCCGGCCAGCAGGGGTATCCAGATGATCAGGCTGAGCATCAGATGCTCCTGATCAGGAAGTAGAGGACGATCGCGACGATCCCGAAGAGCATCAGAACTGCGTAGCCACGCAGCATGCCGGTCTGGAGGTCACGCACCGCCCCACCGGCCGATCGCACGATCCCGGCGGTGCCGGTGGTCAGGCCGTTGATCGCGAAGCGCTCGACGACCCGGTTGCAGAACTGCCCAAAGCCCTTGACCGGCTTGACGACCAAAAATTCGATCAGCTCATCGCCGTACCACTTGTTGACGAAGAGGGTATACAGCGGCCGGAAGGTTTTGATCAGCTTTGCAGGCAGGTCCGGGCGCTTCATGTAGATGAACCAGACCAGTACCAGCCCGGCGATTGAAATCAGGCCACCCTTGGTCAGCCCGTACAAGGCCTCGGCCTCGGTCGGTAGAACCCCGGCAAAGGCAGAATTCTCGAAGGTCGGCTCCAGGAAATTAGCGACCGCTTCGGTTACGCCCGGAATCTGGAGCGCCCCTGCAAAGAGGGCGAGGAAACCGAGTACCGACATACCGATCTTCATACCGGGCGCCTGCTCGGCGATGTGGTGGTGCTCGCCGGGATAGCCGACATCGGTGTCTTCGGGCTCCAGGGTGTGCGGGTTCACCGGGTCGCCGTGAACCACGTGCCCGGTATCGATCAGGTGCTGGGCTTCCGGGCAGGGCTTGCCAGGCAGGATGCGGAAAAGAATCCTGTACGAATAGATCGCCGTCAGGAAAGCACCGACCAGCATGCCGGCGGCCATCCAGCTGTACATGCCTCCGCGCAGGCTGGCGAAATTGATGATTTCGTCCTTGGAGAACCAGCCAGATGTGCCCGGGAACGCAGCGAGGGCGAAAGCGCCGATGATCAGCATCACCGCAGTGAAAGGCATCGCTTTCCAGAAGCCCTTCATCTTGTCGATGTCCTGCATGTTGGCCATCGCCGAAATGATCGATCCGGCCGACATGAAGAGCAGGGCCTTGAAAAAGGCGTGGGTCATCATGTGGAACATGCCTTCGGCGTAGCCGGCAATTCCCACGGCGACGAACATGTAGCCGATCTGGCTCATCGTCGAGTAAGCGATGATTCGCTTTAGATCGGTCACCACGATCGCGACCGTGCCGGCGATCAGCAATGTGGCGAGGCCGACCCAGGCTGCGATGTCGGCGGCAGTCGGAGCGAGTTCGAAAAGCGTGTAGGAGCGGGCGATCAGATAGACACCGGCGGTTACCATGGTCGCCGCGTGGATCAGCGCCGAAACCGGGGTCGGGCCCTCCATCGCGTCGGCGAGCCAGGTATGGAACGGCATCTGGGCCGACTTTGCGAATGCCCCGAGAAGAAGCAGCAGGCAGATCGCCACTACCTCCCACTGATTGGTGCTGAACACTTCGGGTGCCTTCTCGAAGACCGATGCGTAGTCGACTACGCCCAGCTCGCGGAAGATCAGGATCGCGGCCAAAACCAGGCCGATGTCGCCGACCACGTTGATCACGAATGCCTTCATACCGGCCTTGGTGGCCGTCTCCCGCCGGTACCAGAAGCTGACCAGAGCGTATGAAGCAAATCCGACGAAAGCCCAGCCCACGATCAGCAGCACGTAGTTGCCGGCGAGCACCAGCAGCAGCATTGAGAAGACGAAGAAGTTGAGGTAGCTGAAGAACCTGGTGTAGCCCGCGTCAGACTGCATGTAGGAAAACGAGTAGATGTGGATCAGCGAAGAAACTCCGGTGACGACCAGGATCATGAAGACCGAAAGCGGGTCCACATAAATACCGAGGTCGATCTGGAAACCACCGACCGAGGCGTACTCCCAGATGCTGGAAGCCACGTGGCGGGACTCCTCCGGCTCCCCCTGGAGAGAAATCAGGGCGGCGATCCCGCAGGCGAAGGCGGCGACGATCGCGCCGACGCCGACCAGCCCGCCGATCTTTTTAGGCAGGACACGGAAGGTCAGGCCTAAAAAGATCGAACCGGACAGGGGAAAGAGCAGGACGAGCCACCCCCAGGTCGCGGCGGTCATCCCTTGAGCTCCTTCATGTCATCGACGTCCAGTGGCAAACGGCGCCGGAACATCGCGACCACCAGGCCGAGGCCGACCACGACCTCACAGGCCGCCACCACCAGCACGATCAGGACCATGACCTGTCCGTCCTGGTCGCCCAGCATGCGGCTGAAAGCGAGCATCGCGAGTGCACCCGCGCCCAGCATCAGCTCCAGGCAGAGCAGGATCACCACCGGGTTGCGACGGACCAGCACGCCGATGAAACCGATCGAGAAGAGCAGCGCGGAGAGGACCAGATACCACTCGATAGCCATCAGGTCACCTTCTTCTCAGGACGCTTGCGTCCGGCCAGAATGATCGCCGCCACCGCAGCCACCAGCAACAGGATCGACGCGGCCTCGAAGGCGATCAGAAAATCCTCGAGCATCAGTTTGCCGACGGCCTCGGGCGTGCCGAAGCCGGCGCCGATCTTGTCGGTGCCTTCAGTTCCGAGGGCGGTAAGGGAAGACCCGAGCACGGCGATCGAGATCTCGATGAAAAGGGCGACCGCGAGAATCGGGCCGATGATCCTCAGCTGCGGCGAGCTATCGAACATCGGTTCTTCGATCCCGCCCACGTAGGCGGCGACAAAGACGTAAATCACCATGACCGCGCCGGCATAGACGACGATCTGGGCGGCGGCCAGGAACTGGGCGCGAAGCAGCAGGAATATTCCGGCCAGGAAGACGAGGTGCACGACCAGCGCCAGCACGCTGTAAAACGGATTGCGCAGGGCAACGACCGCGACCGCTCCACCGACCGCGCCGAAGGCGCCGACGAAGAAGGCCAGTTCGACCACTATTCGCCTTCTCCCCTCAGGGGCGTGCGGGCGATCGGCTCGGCCAGCAGCATCTCCTTGGTGAAGATCAGATCAGAGCGGTTGTAGTCGGCCATTTCATAGTCATGGCCCATGGTGATCGCGTCGAAAGGACAGGCCATTTCGCAGTAACCACAGAAGATGCATCGCGAAAGGTTGATCTCGTAGACCGCGGCGTAGCGCTCGCCGGCCGAGACCCGGTTCTCCGGATCGTTTTCGGCGGCGACGACCCTGATGCATTCGGCAGGACAGGCTGCGACGCAGAGCGAGCAGCCCACACATTTCTCGAGGTCGGAGTCTTCGAACTTGTGCAGCTTGTGGCGCCCGCGAAAGCGCGGGTAGACCGGTGTCTTTTCTTCCGGGTACTGGATCGTCACCGGCTTGTCGAACATCCTGCCCATGGTGGTGCGCAGACCGCGCAGGGTCTCGCCGAAAGCCCGGTAAGCACCGCCCATACCGCCGGGCTCGGGACCGCGGGCAACAACCTTGATTTCTTCGGGACGAATACTCACGTGACCACCACCAGGACTGCCGTTACCAGCACATTGAGAGTTGCAAGGGGAAGCAGGATCTTCCAGCCGAAAGTCATCAGCTGGTCATAGCGGAATCGCGGCAATGTGGCCCGGATCCAGACGAAGAAGAAGGTCAGGAAAAGCATCTTCGCCAGCATCCAGATCGGATCGAGCCAGGATGGACCAGGGCCCATCCAGCCTCCGAGGAACATGGTCGAAGCGATTCCGGAAATGATCAGGATCTCGATGTACTCGGCGAAGAAATAGGAGCCGAAACGCATGCCGCCGTATTCGGTGCTGTACCCGGCGACCAGTTCGGCGTCAGCCTCGGGAAGGTCAAACGGAACGCGGTTGGTCTCGGCGAAACCGGCGACCAGGAAGATCAGGAAACCGACGATCTGGGGCACGATGAACCAGATCTCCCCCTGCGCCTTGACGATGTCAACCAGCGACAGCGAACCCGCCATCATGACGACGCCGAGCAGCGAGAGTCCCATCGCGATCTCGTAGGAGATCAGCTGGGCGGCGGAACGCATCGCTCCGAGGAAGCTGTACTTGGAGCCTGATGCCCAGCCACCGAGCAGCAGCCCATAAAAGGCGATCGAACTGAAAGCAAAGAAGTAGAGCACGCCGATCGGGACGTCGATGCCGTAGAGGCCCCAGCCACCCTGGACATCGCCGAACGGAAGGATTGCCAGTGTTATGACAGCAGAGAAAACGGTCAGCGCAGGTGCGATTTCGTAGAGGATGGGCACCGCTCCCTTGGGACGGAAGCCCTGCTTCGAGAGCAGCTTGCCGACGTCGGCCAGCGGCTGCATCGATCCGTATGGACCCACCCGGTTCGGGCCGTAGCGCTGCTGGAACCGGCCGAGCAGCTTGCGCTCGGCCAGCAGGACCACCGGCACGAGCGTCAGAATCACCACGAAGATCAGGATCGACTTGACGATCATGATCCACGTCGCGTCAACGAAACTCGTATCCCCCAGGAGTGGTGCTGGCACTACTCCTCCGCCGCCGTTCCGCCGGACTCGCCACCGGCCATCACCAGGTCGAGCTGAGCACTCGGCTTGCCGATCTCGACCTGAGCCGGCCTGCCGTTGGCAAAGACATTTGCATTGCCTTCCAGAGTGCCTTCCATCAGGAAGCAGGTTCCTTCGGGCATCGCCGCCCGCAGAGCCACCCTGGCGACGACTTCGGTATCCCCCGACTTGACCCCGACCACATCACCACGGCTGAGACCCAGCCGCTTGCCGTCGGCAACCGAAAGCTCCAGCCGCTGGGCAGGAATCAGGTAGTTCAGGGAGGGACTCAAATCAGTAACCGGATTAGCCCAAAGATCACGATAGGTACCCAGGGTCAAACTCCCATCACCAGACGCCGGTGGTTGCTCGGCCGAAGGGGCAGCTCCTCCAGCACCGTTGGCGGTGGATACGGATGTCGCACC
>CALEMO010000022.1 GCA_937910825.1 uncultured Solirubrobacterales bacterium
CACCGCCTGGAAGCGCCGCTCAAGCGCCGCGTCCTTTTCGATGTGCTTGCGATATTCGTCGAGCGTGGTCGCGCCGACAGCCCTCAGCTCACCCCTGGCCAGCATCGGCTTGAGCAGGTTGGCCGCGTCCACGGCACCTTCGGCCGCGCCGGCCCCGACGATCGTATGCAGCTCGTCGAGGAACAGCACGATCTGCCCGTCGGCCGCCTGCACTTCCGAGAGCACCGCCTTCAGCCGCTCTTCGAATTCGCCGCGGTACTTCGAACCGGCGAGCAAGGCACCGATGTCGAGCGCGATCACCCTGCGGTCACGCAGGCTCTCCGGCACGTCGCCGGAGACGATGCGCTGGGCCAGTCCTTCGACGATCGCGGTCTTTCCGACTCCCGGTTCGCCGATCAGAACCGGGTTGTTCTTGGTCCGCCTGGAAAGGACCTGGATTACACGCCGGACCTCTTCATCACGGCCGATCACCGGGTCGAGCTTGCCGTCTTCCGCATCTGCGGTCAGGTCGCGGCCGAACTTCTCGAGCGCCTGCATCTGGTCTTCGGGGTTGGGAGTGTCGACCTTGTGCGGACCGCGGACCTCACTGATCGCCTGGGCGAGGTGATCGCGGCCGGGCAGAAGTTTGGCCAGGTCGGAGCTGGCGTCGGCCAGAGCCAGCAGCATGTGCTCGGTGGAGACGTATTCATCGCCGAGGCCGGCCATCTCGCCTTCGGCGCGGCGCAGGACCTCGACGAAAGCGGCCGAAGGCCGCGCTTCGTTCGATCCCTCGCCGCTCAGCTTCGGCAGGTCCGACATTGCCGCCCGGGCGCGTTCGCGGATCGGCCCGAGATCGGCCCCGAGCTTGTTCAGTACAGCCGGCACCAGGCCGTCATCCTGCTCCAGCAGGGCGACCAGCAGGTGGGGCGGGGCTACCTCGGAATTGCGGTTCGCCTGCGCGAGCCGCTGTGCTGAAGCAATCGCTTCCTGTGACTTGACTGTGAATCTGTCTGGCTGCATGTCTTCCTTCGGTCTGTCAGTTCTCTATTGCGGCCGGGTCGGACGCTGTACCGGTACACGCACTGCGGTGCGCGCATCTCGTGGCACTGCCCGGTCATAGGCGCCGTAGGGGACGATTTCGGTATTCAGGCGTTCGCGAACCCGTTCGACTTCCTGATCAAGTTTTTCCTCCAGCTGCGAGGCGCGTGCCCGCATCTCTTCGAGCTCGGCCCGCATCTGCTCGACCTTCGACTCCATCTCCAGAACCGTTTCGACCCCGGCGAGGTTGAGGCCCTCTTCGTTGGTCATGTGATGGATGCGCCTCAGCCGCTCGACGTCACGCTGGGAATAGAGGCGGGTGTTCTTGGGTGATCGCTTGGGCGTGATCAGCCCCCTCGATTCATAAATCCGGAGGGTCTGCGGGTGCATCTCCGCCAGCTCCGCGGCGACCGAGATCATGAAGACCCCCCGCCCTTCATCGACGCTGACTTCGATCCGGGTCGCGCGAAACGTTCTGCGGTCCTCGGGATTACTCATCGGAGTCCGCCTTTGCGGATGCCTGTGAACGGGCACGCCTCAGAAGCTCGGCCCTCGGGTTCTCACCGTTCATCGATTCGGCCAGCCGGTCGACCGCTCGGCGCTGCTCGTCGTTCAACTCTTTCGGGATCAGCACGGCGAGCCGGTAGCGGATGTCACCGCGCTTCTTCGATCCCGCTTTGGGCGGCCCTTCACTCTTGAGTCTCTGGATGGCTCCGTGCTGGGTTCCCGGCTGGACCCGGATCCGCTTGCTTCCGGAAAGGGTGGGCACTTCGACCGTGCCGCCGCGCAGCGCCTCGGTAACGGTGATCGGCACTTCGACTTCCAGGTTGCCGTCGTCCAGTCTCTTGAAAATCGGTGAAGGCGCGACCTGGATCGTTACGAACAGGTCCCCGGCCGGGGCACCGCGTTCGCCCGCTTCGCCCTTGCCGGCTACGCGGATCCTGGCTCCGTCCTTGATCCCGGCGGGGATGTTTACCTTGTAGCGCTTGGTCTGGTGGGTGACACCCGAGCCGCCGCATGTGTGGCAGGGGTTGGGCACGATCTGTCCGCTGCCACCACACCGGGGACAGGGCTGGCTGATCGAGAAGAATCCCTGGCCCTGGGCCTCGACTCCCGAGCCCTGGCACTGGGGGCAGGTCTCGGGGCTGGTCCCCGGCTCGGCCCCGCTTCCCGAGCAGGCCGGGCAGCGTTCGGATTTCGGAATGGTGACCGTGAGCTGGGTTCCCGCCATCGCCTGGTCAAAAGAGATCCTTGCGTCTGTCTCGAGGTCACGGCCACGGGTTGGCTGCGGTCCACCACCACTACGGTTGAAGATCGTTGAAAAGAGGTCGCCAAAATCGCCCCCGGCGAAACGTGTCCCGGCGGCACCGGCCTGCCCGCCGAACGGGTTTCCGCCCGGTCCGCCCTGGCCGAAGAGGCCGCCGCCGGAGTCATACGCCTTGCGCTTCTCGGGATCGGAAAGCGTGTCGTAGGCCTGCTGGACTTCCTTGAACTTCTCCTCCGCCCCCTGATCATCCGGGTTGCGGTCAGGGTGATACTTGCCCACCAGCTTGCGTTGGGCTTTCTTGATTTCGTCCTGGGAGGCCTTCTTCGAGACCCCGAGGACTTCATAGAAGTCTCTCGCCATTACTGGCTCACCAACACCCGGGCAGGCCGGATCACGGTCTCACCCGACCGGTAGCCGCGCTGCATCACTTCGAGCACGATCCCCGGGTCGGTGCCTTCGGCGGGCTGGGCCTGCAGTGCTTCGTGGAGGTTCGGGTCGAAAGGCTGGCCTTTCGGATCGTAAACCTCGACGCCGGCCGTCTTCAAGGTCGCATTGAGGTCGCGATAAGCAACGATCACTCCCTGGAGGCTGATTGCCGCATCGTCCGGAAAGCCGCCACCGAGCGCCTGCTCGAGCGCTACGCCTTCGGCCGCCAGCACCCGCTCGAGGTTGTCGACCGCTTCGATCAGTCCGGTTGCGACTTCGAGTTGGCCACGCAGCCGGGCCGCCGATGACTCCGCGGCCATGCGCTTGCGGTAATTGTCGAAATCAGCCTTGGTGCGCTGGGCGAGATCGAGGTATTCGTCCCGCTGGCAGCGTGCCTCTTCGACCAGCTCGTTCAGATCCTGCTCGACGGTCGCCTGTTCGGACTCACCGTGGCCGGCGGGGTCCGTGGCCTCGACCGCATCGGCGTCGACGACCTCGGCCTGATCGACCACCGGCGCCTGATCGGCGCCGGTGGTTTCAGCCTCAACGAACTCTTCGTTCTGTTCGTCGTGGCCGTGGCTCACTTGGATTCGTCCTTGCTTTCGTCGTCCTCGACCACTTCGGCGTCAATAACCTCTTCATCATCTTCGGATGAGTCGGCGCCGCCAGCTCCACCGTCGGCCTCGGCCTGAGCCTGCGATTCGGCCTGAGCCGATTCGTAGACCTTCTCCGAGACCTTGTGGAAGGCAGTCTGGAGTGCCTCGGTCTTCGACTTGATCTCTTCGGCGTCCTCGGATTCGAGCGTGTCGCGCACTTCCTTGATCGCCGCCTCGATTTCCGTCCTGCTTTCGTCATCGACCTTGTCGCCAAGCTCGCTCAGCTGTTTCTCGGAGTTGTAGGCGGCGTTCTCGCCGATGTTTCGGGCCTCCGCCAGCTCACGCTGCTTGCGGTCCTCGTCGGCATGGGACTCGGCGTCGGTAACCATGTTCTGGATTTCGTCGTCCGAAAGTCCGGAGCCCGACTTGATCTCGATCTTCTGCTCCTTGCCCGTACCGTGATCCTTGGCGCCGACCGAAAGGATGCCGTTGGCATCGATGTCGAATGTGACTTCGATCTGCGGCATGCCTCGCGGAGCCGGCGGGATTCCGGTCAGCTGGAACTTGCCGAGGCTCTTGTTGTAGGTAGCCATCTCGCGCTCGCCCTGGAGCACGTGGATTTCGACCGAGGGCTGGTTGTCTTCAGCCGTCGAGAAGGTTTCCGACTTGCGGCTCGGGATGGTCGTATTGCGCTCGATCAGTTTGGTCATGACACCACCCTTGGTTTCAATTCCCAGGGTGAGCGGAGTGACGTCGAGCAGCAGTACGTCCTTGACGTCACCGCTCAGCACGCCGGCCTGGACCGCGGCGCCGATCGCGACGGCCTCGTCCGGATTCACGCCCTGATGTGGCTCCTGACCAGTGAGCTCGGTGACCTTTTCACGCACGGCAGGCATTCGGGTCATGCCACCGACCAGCACGACGTGGTCGATCGTCGCGCTGGCATCGTCCATCGCCTGCTTCACCGGGCCGACCACGCGGTCGATCAGTTCGCCGGTCAGCTCGTTCAGCTTTGAGCGGCTGAGCTTGACGTCGAGGTGCTTGGGTTGTCCTTCGACGGCGGTGATGAAGGGGATGTTGATCTGGGTTTCCTGAGCTGAGGAAAGCTCGATCTTCGCCTTTTCAGCCTGTTCGTAGAGCCGCTGCAGCGAGTTCTTGTCGGCACTCAGGTCAACGCCCTGGTCTTTCTTGAACTCAGCCACGAGCCACTCGACGATCGCCTTGTCGAAGTTGTCACCACCGAGGTGGTTGTCGCCCGCGGTGGACTTGACATCGAAGACACCGTCACCGATCTCCAGCACCGAAACGTCGAAGGTTCCGCCGCCGAGGTCGAATACCAGGATGGTCTGATCGCTGTCTTCCTTGTCGAGCCCATAAGCGAGCGAGGCCGCGGTCGGCTCGTTGATGATGCGCTTCACGTCGAGCCCGGCGATCTTGCCGGCGTCCTTGGTCGCCTGGCGCTGGTCGTCGTTGAAGTAGGCGGGCACGGTGATCACTGCTGAGTCGACCGTCTCGCCGAGCTTCGCTTCCGCGTCGGACTTCAGCTTCTGCAGGATCATCGCGCTGATCTCTGGCGGTGAGTACTGCTTGTCCCTGACGTCAACCCTGACATCGCCGTTCGGTCCGGCTTCGACCTTGTAGGGGATCATCGTTTCCTCTTCATGCACTTCGGCCTCTTTGCGGCCCATGAAGCGCTTGATCGAGAAGATCGTATTTTCAGGGTTCATCACGGCCTGGCGCTTGGCGACCGTGCCGACAAGGCGCTCGTCCTTGTCGTTGAATGCGACTACTGAAGGCGTTGTACGACCACCTTCGGAATTCTCGAGAACCGTCGGCTCTCCACCCTCGAGCACGGCTACACATGAATTGGTCGTGCCGAGGTCAATACCTATTGTTTTTCCCACTTTGTTTTCTCCTGTCGATCTGACTACGGTTGATGTAACAAGTTTGTGAAAATCTAAGTCGTAGTATATCAGATCTTGGCTGGGATTCCAAGTGACATGGTAAATGGCTTCAGGGCACGAAAAAGCCCGCCCCCGTCACCGGGAGCGGGCTTTGACGCAATCAGCTTTGCGAACGCTGTCTAGCGGATGCGCAGCTTGCTGAATACGCCGGCGTGATCCGAAGGCCAGTAGCCGTTTACCGGCTTCAGGCCGACGACTGAAGCATTCAGCCTCTTGACGCGGTTCTTCCTGTTGGCCATCACGTGGTCGATGTGGTGGTCGAAGTCAGCGCGGCTGCCCAGGTCCTCGGTCAGGATGCTTGACTTGACGCAGCAGCTCATCGGCTTCTCGGTACTGCGGTCAACCAGACCGCCGGCCTTGAGTGCGTTGTAGGCCAGCACGTCATCACCTTCGACTGTGTTGTCGTCGGAGTTGAGGTCACCGACCAGGATGCCGAGCTTCTTGCCGGTGTCGAGCGGGCCGCCGTCGGCGATCAGCTCCTTCGCCTGCGCCTCACGGATCTGAGGCTCGCCGAAGGCTTCGAGGTGAGTATTGACGAAGCGGAAGTTCGGGCTGTTGCGAACCTTGACGTCAGCACTTACCCAACCACGGTCGACGTTCACCGGGATCCCGGAGATCACCGGGCTGTAGATCGTCTCGAAGTTACCCGAGTCGGTGTTCTTGACCTTCACGCCCGACTTGACCTTGGCCAGAATTGCGTCCTGCATGGTCAGGCGGCCGTTGATCTCACCGTTGCTGTTGACCCCGGGGAGGGAACCGTCGCCGGCAACGCCGTTGTAGTCAGCCGGGGCTTCGAAGTCGAATTCCTGCTGGACCCGGACCACGCGGTAGCGCTTCTTGCCCTTGTTCAGCTGGCCCATCAATTCAGCCAGGTAGTCGATGTGCACGTCGCTGGCCTTGTACTCGCCAGTCAGCGGTGCGCTCAGGTCAACCGGACCGGTGCGCCAGAGCGCGACTTCCTGGAGTCCCACCAGGTCCGGAGACTTTCTCTTGATCTCCTTGGCGAGCGCCTTGGCACGAACCTTGAAGTTGTTCGTATCGACGTCGCGCAGGATCTGGCCGTTCTTGTTGATGAAGTCGTCGGTGCTGCTGGCTCGGATCGCCGCGCCGAGATCCGCACCGAGGTAAAGGTTGCGGGTCATAATGCCGACCACACCACGCTGCTTGCGGGCCTCCTTCTTTGCTTTCTTCTTGGCCTTGGCTTTCTTGCTCAGTTTCGCTTCAGCCTGCAGCGGTGAAGTCGACGAGATCGCGAGTGTGCCGACCAGGGCCAGCACAAGCGCGGCCACTACGAAAATGAGGCGCTGCCTTGAAGCAGACGCACCGGAATGAATCGGATTCATTGCTCTCCTAAATTATGGATGTGGCGTCGGGCCGGTTGGCCCTGCGTACAGCATAGAACCCAAATCGAGGTCCGAAGTAGCGCCCTGGGTTTCGGGGAGCCTGCGCTTCAGCCGCGGCCGGCAGTCGCGGCGACGAATTCCGCGATCTCTTCAGCCTCGACGCCGGCAACGATGCCGGCCGGCATGCGACCGGAAACGGTCGGGTCATCGG
>CALEMO010000023.1 GCA_937910825.1 uncultured Solirubrobacterales bacterium
CGATCCCCCTCTCCTCAGCCATTTGAGGAGCGTTCACGAGGTTCACTTCTTCCTCGGTATGACCGGAGAGCAGACCGGCCTGCACGGCGATGTCGAGCAGCCGCGTATCGTTTCCAGCGACGCCCCCGCGGAATTCAACCTCAACCCGGTCGATCGTCCCCGGGATCAGCCCGACCGCGACCTTGCCGAGCGTCTGACAGAGCGGCACGTACGGTGCCAGGGCCTCCATCACAGCCGGGCTCACCGCGGGAATGTTCACTGCATTGGTGACTACTCCGCCGGTCAGTGCCGCTGTGACCTGCTCGGCAGTGTCGGTTCCGGCACGGTCCTGAGCTTCGGCGGTCGAAGCTCCCAGGTGAGGGGTCACAACCACGTCTTCCCGCTGGAACACCGGATGTTCAGTGAAAGGCTCCTCTGGAAATACGTCCAGGGCGGCACCGCTAACCTGGCCGGAGTCAAGCCCTTCGATCAGCGCGTCTAGGTCGATCAGCTCACCCCTGGCACAGTTGACAATCCGCATACCCGGCTTGAAAGCCGCGATTGCGTCGGCGTCGATCCAGTTGATTGTTTCAGGGTTCTTCGGCAGGTGGATTGTCAAAAGATCGGCTCTGGAGTAGAGCTCTTCACTCGAATCGACACCCTCGACGCCGAGTTCCCGGAAACGCTCAGCGGATACGAACTTGTCGAAGGCCAGCACCTCCATGTCAAAGGCCAGCGCCCGTTTGGCGACAAGCTGCCCGATGCGTCCGAATCCGATCACGCCAAGGGTCTTGCCGTATAGCTCGGCACCTTTGTACTTGGTCCGGTCCCAGCGACCTGCCACCAGCGAGCCGTGGGCTTGTGGCACATTCCTGAAGAGTGCGAGTGCCAGGGCCAGTGTGTGCTCGGCCGCGGCGACCGAGTTCGACTCCGGGGCGTTGGCGACGATTATTCCGCGCTTTGTCGCGGCTGGGATGTCGACGTTGTCAACCCCGGTGCCGGCACGCCCGATGACCCGCATGCGGTCGGCCCGGGCGATCAGTTCCGAGGTCAGCTTGGTCGCCGAACGGATCAGGATCGCGTCATAATCTCCGATGCGGTCTGCCAGATCGGCATCCGACATGTCGAGCCCGAGATCAACGTCGAATTGCTCGCGTAGCAGGTCGATACCGCTGTCGGCGATCTTTTCCTTGACCAGAACCTTGGCCCTGTCGCTCAATTGCTGCTCCTAGCCCACCGGCTCGGGTGAGCCGGCCTCGATAAGTACTTTTTCGGCGGCACCGGCGGCGCTGCCGGGCTTGGCGTCGTAACCCAGATCAATCAAAGCCATTTCCAGACCGGTCAGGGCGACAATGATGTCAAAAGCACCGTAGTAGCCGCAGTGGGCCATCCGCACGATCTTGCCCTTCAGATGCGCCTGGCCACCCGCCACGGTAATCCCGAGGCCGTCGCGCATCAGCTTCGGCAGCTTGCCGCCGTCGATCGACTCAGGCAGGTAGGCACCGGTGACGACGTTCGCATCGTCGTCGTCAGGACCGAAGCGCTCGAGCCCGATCGCGGCGATGCCTGCCCGCGCAGCCCTGGCCAGGGCTGCGTGTCGCGCGTAGACGTTGTCGAGCCCTTCAGCGCTGATCATCTTCAGAGCGACATCGAGCGCCATCCAGACCGGCACACCGGGGGTGAACGGGCTGTCGGCGGGCGACTTGCGCTGACCATTCGCAGTCTTGTTCCAGTCGAAGTAGTAGCGACCGGTCGGGTTGTCGGCGGCGGCGTCCAGAGCCTTCTGGGATACCGACGCAAAGGCAAGCCCGGGTGGGCACATAAGAGCTTTCTGCGACCCGGCTACTACCACGTCCACGCCCCATTCGTCCTGGGGCAGCGAAATGGCGCCCATGCCGGAAACGGCGTCGACGCAAAGAATCGTGTCGTATTTGGCGGCGACTTTGGCGAGTGTCTCTACGTCATGAACCACGCCGGTCGAAGTCTCCGAATGAGTGACGAAGATCGCCTTGGCGGGCCGGTCGAGTCCGGCGAGGGCCTGATCCACCTGCTCGGGGTCGATCTTGGTGCCCCACTCGAATTCAAGGTGGGTCAGGTCTGCCCCATAAGCCTCGCAGAGTTCAGCCCAGCGCTCACCGAACTTGCCGGCTGATGCGACCACGGCAGGCTCGCCGGCCTCGACCAGGTTGGCGACCGCCGATTCCAGTGCCCCGGAACCCGAAGACGCAAAGGCAAGAACGTCATTCTCGGTCTGGAATACCGTCTTAAGTCCGGCCAGCGCACGCTCGTATACCTCGATGAAGGTGGGCGCGCGGTGGTACAGAATCGGTTCGGCCATTACCTGGCTCACTGCGGGCGGCAGCGGGGTCGGACCGGCGGTCATCAGATACGACTTGTTGTAGATACCTGGGCTCATTGGACCCGGGAGGATATTGATACTGAGACCCCGGCACCGGGCGCCCCGGCTTTTCGGCTCTGAACGTGGTCCGCCGGGCGGGGTATGGTGAAGTCGTCTGCGTGTGCTTGCCAAATCGCTGAAGGAGGATCCACTTGTATCCAGTCACATATGAAGCTGACTACCAGAAAGAACGAAACCGCCTGACCACGTTCTTCAGGATGATCGTGGTGATCCCCTGGATCATCGTTGCGTCGATCTACCAGCTCGCTGCGTACGTGGTCCTGTTCATCGCGTGGTTCGCGTTGATCATCCTCGGGCGATACCCGAAGGGCATGTACAACTTTGTCGGAGGCGTCCTGCGTTTCTCGACCAGAGTCAATGCCTTCGCCTACCTGCAAACCGACGGATGGCCGTCGTTCGGCATCTCCGATGATCCCGCCTATCCAGTCAGGGTCAATTTTGCTCCGCCGGCAGCTAAACAGAGTCGTCTGAAAGTTTTCTTCAGGCCCATCCTGATGCTGCCGCTGTTCATCCTCTCCTACCTGGTCAGTTTCATGCTGATATTCGTCGCCGCGATTTCTTGGCTGACGATCGTCTTCCGCGGCTATCAGCCGGCGGCGATCCATAACGCGCTGGCCTACGCACTCAGCTGGACCACAAGGGTCTCCGCATACGGTCTGCTGATGCGTGACGAATACCCACCGGTCGGAGATGAAATTCCGGTCGACGTTGAACCTCCGGCACAGTCAGCACTGGGCTCGGAGCAACCCGCTGCGATCGATCCGGCAGCGGCCGGGCAGGAGCAGCCCCCGGCGTCTTCGCCTCCGGCTCAGCCGTAAGCAGTACCGCGTACCGGCTCAATCCGGTTCTGCAACAACAAAGGGCGCCTGAGGCGCCCTTTGTTGTTGCAGCGGGAGAAACGAGATTTCAGCTTTCGTCCCACTCGAACGGCGGGTACTCCGTGCTCATCCAGTACATGTAGAAATTCGCACGGAACTGCCAGTTCAGGGAAATCCGGATCACATCGAACAGACCGTCCGGGATCTTCTTGGTGAAAATGATCGTGAAGAACGCGAAGAACGAGCAGATGTAGCCGACCATGCCGATCAATGAAGCGACGATCAGATAGGGAATGACCAGCAGCCATGCGACCAGCGGCCTCCAACGCTCTACGTGCCCCGGGTAGACCGCGTGCAGGCGGACCGTGTCTTCGGGCTGCTCCTGCAGCGAGAAGGCCGGGTACTTGTCCGTGATCAGCATCTGATAGGCGACGACCCGCAGTGCCCAGCGCATGAAACCGGCCATGAAATCCCACATGCCCTTGGGGTAGATGCCGGTGAACAGCGTGGCAAAGAACGCTATGAATGCCACGACTGTCGCCCCGATCCCCACGACGGCGAGCGCAATGTACTGCGGGATCAGCAGCAGCCACTTGATCAGCGGCATGAAGCGTGAATATTCGGGTAGAAGGTCTCCGCCGACGGTCACCGGGTACGAGACGCCGACGCTGCTAGCGGCGGCAGCCACGATCCCGTCATCAGGCGGTGGACTGGATGTGTCGTTCATCAGGATCTCCTCGTAGCTTATTCCCCGGAACTACAGGGCCATGCCGAGCTTACGACGCCACCCCACCCACTCCTGTAAACGAATGAAAACCCCCAAAACCCCAAAAGAAAGCCCAATTCACCCATCCCCGGGGCGATCGTCACC
>CALEMO010000024.1 GCA_937910825.1 uncultured Solirubrobacterales bacterium
CTTGAAGATCGCTGCCTTGATGCCGCCGTCGCTGGTAGCCGAGGCGATCGCCGTGTCGTGGACCTTTTCGAAGATGCGCGGAACCGAAGGGAAATGCTCGGGCTTTATCTCGGAAAGGCTGGGCACGATCCTGAGCTGGTCGCGTTCCCAGAAGGCGATCCGACCGCCTACGTCGAGCACGCCGTACTGGATCAACAATGCGAAAACATGGGCCAGGGGAAGAAACAGGAAGGTCGTCTCTTTGGCGCCGAGGATGCTCACCTCTTCCGACATATCGAGCATCGAGCGGTAGTTGCCGTGGGAAATTACGCAGCCTTTGGGCGGCCCGGTCGTACCTGAGGTGTAGACGATCTTGCAGGTGTCTTCGGGCGAGACGCTTTCGTACCTTTGCTTGAAGGCATTCGCGTCTGCCTTTGTCCCTCGGCTCTTGATTTCTGACATCGAAACCGTGTCTTCGGACTCACCGAACATCATGACCACCTGCTCCAGCTTCGGCAGCTGGTCCCGTACTTCGCGGACCTTCGCCAGCTGGGCCTCATCTTCGACGATCACGAATCTGGCGCCGGAATGCTCAAGTACGTACTGGCATTCTTCGGCGGAATTCGTCTGGTAGATCGGAACCACGGTCGCTCCGGCCGACATCGCCGCAAAGTCGAAAAGCGTCCATTCCGGCCTTGTATTGCCGAGGATCGAGATCCGGTCGCCAAGCTCGATTCCCAGGTCGATCAGCCCCAGGGTCAGATCCTGTACCTGCGCCATAACCTGGTCGAAGGTGGATGTTTCCCAGACATCCTTGTCGTTCTTGAAGAGGAAAGCACCGCTACTGCCGTTCGCTTTCGCCGCGAGGGGCAGAAGGTCGGCCAGGGTCTTCGACTGGCCATTCAGGGAACTGCTTGGCGATTCAGGCTCAGGCAAGTTAGGTCCTTTCTCAGATGGGGTTCGGAACGTCGATGAACTGATGTTCTATACCGAATTGCCCGGAGAGCATGTCGCCGAGTCGCCGGATGCCCAGGGTTTCGCTCGCGTAATGGCCTGCGGCCACGAAGTGGATCGAGCCTTCACGGGCGTCGGCCATGACGTGTTCCGCCGGTTCTCCGGTGATGAAGGCATCGAGACCAAGGGAAATCGCCTGGTGAATGTCGGATGCCCCGGCGCCGGTGATCACGCCGATGCTGCGGATCTCGTCGGGCCCTTCGGCAAAGACCAGCGGTGCTCGTCCGAGCTTCTCCTCAACCTGGGTGAAGAGCTGGGCGGCGCTGATCGCGTCTTCACGATGTGCAACGGCGCCCAGATGCCGCCCTTTCACTTCTCCGAGCATTTCTGTTCCCGGCTGGAACCCGAGCTCGCAGGCGAGCAGCACGTTGTTACCGATCTCCGGGTGGGCATCGAGCGGCAGGTGATAGCCGGCGATCGACAGGTCACCGGCGAAAGCTGCCTTGAGGCGCCCGCTCATCGCATCACTTAACGACCGGGGGTGGAAGTCCCAGAAGAGTCCGTGATGGGCGATCAGCAGATCGGCCCCCATCGCGACTGCCGCATCTATCGACTCGCGATGCGCGGATACGGCGGACGCAACGAGTTCGACCCGCTCGGCCCCCGGGACCTGCAGTCCGTTCGGACCGTAATCCTGAAACTCCCCGACCTCGAGCAGCCGGTCGCAGAATGCGATCAATTCGTCGCGCTTGGCCATTCGCGAACCATATATAAGGAAAAGAGGTCGATCGACCGCTACCCATAAGATGTGAGTCCATGTCCGACACTGACCCAGCTCACCAGGACTCCACAAACAGCGACTCTTTCATCGAGTCGCTGATGGATACCGACCTTTATTCGATGGGGGCCTACTTTTCCGATCGTAGTCCGGACCTGGTCGAAGAAGTCATTGAGCAGAGCGTTTCGATCGAGCAGCGTGGCCTTCGACGATTCTCCGAAGAAGAAGGCGTCGACATCGAAGAGACCTTCCGGACGCTCTGGACGGGCCTGGCGGTCCGTTATTACAAGTCTGTGGCGGGATGACCCGGGCTTCATCCGAGAATCAGCCCGCCGGCCGGCGGCCGGGACGTATCCGGATTCTGGTCGTGCTGGTTGTCGCCTTCGTGGCGATGGCGATTGCGATTACCGGGATTGCAACCCAGGAACCAGGCGCCGAATTCCAGGATGTGGCCGGCGCCGGCGACAGCCAGAGAATCTTCGGCGGGGTGCGGCAACTCGAGGACCGGCTCGGACCGGACAACGCGCCAGTCCAGATCCAGTACTTCGCAGATGTTCAGAATTCGACCTATCGGGACCAGTTTCTTGACACGATCCCGGCGGTTGTCGATAGCTACGTGCGCGATGGTGGCGTCAAGCTGCTGCTACGTAACCGTTCACTGAGTCGCAACGCCCAACAGATCAGCTTCTACGGAGTAGAGGCAGCGGCGCTTCAGAACTACGGTTGGCAGTACGCCTACCTGATGGTGCGAAACCAGGAAGAGGCAGAGCAGCGCCGGCTGGACGAGAAGTTCCTCGAGACCCTTGCCGAAGCGATTCCCAACCTCGATCCGCTCATCTGGCGGGACGATTTCGAAGAGGGTCAGGACCCGGACAGCGCAATGACTGAAAGCCTGATCGATCAGGACAAGCTCGCGATCCAGCTCGAAATCCGGGATGCGCCGGCCTTCCTGGTCACCGGCCCGAACGGCACAGAGATTCTCCAGGACGGGCCGGACCTCTCCCAGCTGGAGCTTGCAATCGCCGAGGTTCGGTAGGCTCGTTTTTCTCGGGGCGTGGCGCAGCCTGGTAGCGCGCACCGTTCGGGTCGGTGAGGCCCCCGGTTCGAATCCGGGCGCCCCGATGTGGATGGAGCCTTTGGGCTCCGCAGTTACGCCGGGGAGGCGCCCTCCAGGGGCGCCTTCCCTCTATGTGGGCTGAGAGGGCAAGCGGCACCCGGCAACCACCAGGACACGCCTGCCTTCCAGAACAAGTAATCCGGATCACTTCGAATCCGGATCACTTCGAATCCGGATCACTTCGCTTCGCTGTGCGATCCGGATTTCGAGTCT
>CALEMO010000025.1 GCA_937910825.1 uncultured Solirubrobacterales bacterium
CGCGCAGTTGTCCCAATACGGCGAGCACGCCCACTTCCATGCGCCGTCCCATCAACTCGTCGGCCGGAATCGACGCCCGGCGCATCACGTCGTAGTACTCCGAGCGCGGGTCATGGGTCGCTTCGATCATGCGCATGACCAGCGGCGGGTCAATCTCGATCGTCCGGTCCTCCATGTACCAGCCGCCGATTTCCTTGACGTGGTCCATCAGATGCTGCGCATCGAACTTGGACGGCTTCTTGATGAAGCCCAGCTCATGCAGCCCGTCCCTCAGGCCTTCGGGATCGTTTCGCACCACGGCATCGACACAGCGCTGCTCAAGTTCGATCTGCTCGCGGTCCAGTTTCTTGGTCATGCCGAAATCGAGGAAAGCGACCCGACCGTCCTCCATCAGGATGTAGTTGCCCGGATGAGGGTCGGCATTGAAGTGCTGGAGGTGGTAAATCGAGCCGAAGCTGCCACGAAAGATGATCTCGCCGAAGCGGCTGCGGTCATCCTGGCTCAGGGCCTTGACGGCGTCAAAGCCGACGCCTTCTACAAATTCGGTCACAAGAACCCGTCGCCGGGACAGGCGGGTGACCACATCCGGCACGAAAATGAACGGATGGTCCCGGTAGGCACGGGCGAAAGAGCGCTGGTTTTGAGCTTCATATTCGTAGTCAAGTTCCTCCAGGACCCGTTCGCGCAGTTCTTTCACCACCTCCTTGACGTCCAGGCCGGGCGCCAGGGCCTTGGCCATGCGTACCAACAGCCCCGCGTTCCTGAGGTCAGCTTCGAGGGCCTCCGCAATGCCCGGGTACTGGATCTTGACCGCGACCTGGCGACCATCGAGCAACTCGGCACGATGAACCTGCCCGATCGACGCTGCGGCGACCGCCGTCTCTTCGATCGAAGCGAACATTTCGTCGAGCGGTGCCCCGTCGTATTCCTCTTTGAGGACCTCGACCACTTCGCTCCAGGGCATTGACGGGGCGTCACTTCTGAGCTTGGAAAGCTGCTCCTGGTAAGTCTCGCGGTACTCCTCGGGAATGAACTCGGTATCGATGAACGAGGCGAACTGCCCGATCTTCATCGCCGCCCCCTTCATCTGGCCCAGGGCTTCAACCATTTTCATCGCCGTCTCGGTGTGCCGGTCATCGAGCTTCTCCTGGGCTCCATCCCCCTTGCGAATGAGGTTTGAGGCCTTGGTTCCAGCATACTTTGCACCCTGCGTCCCGATTACTGAACCCAGCTTGGCTGACCTGCGGACCCGGCCCTTAGGAATCTTGGAATCGTCGAACATAACCTGATCGTACGGGCTTCGACCTACCGGCCATGCACTAAACGCACAGGCTTCTCTATGCTTCCCGGTCCAATGTCTTCAACACGCGCCACACTCACCGCTTCGCCCCGCGATCAATTCGGCACCCGGACCACCCGCCGCCTGCGGCGGGATGGCAAGGTTCCCGGGGTCGTCTATTCGGAAGGTTCCGACGCGATTTCTTTCCAGGTCGAGAGCCGCGATGCGCGGGTCATCCTCGGTGAGGGCCACGCGCTGTTTGACCTCAAGATCGAAGGGTCTGATCCGGTGCCGGTGGTTGTCAAGGAGCAGCAGCATCACCCGGTGCGTGGCGACCTTCAGCACCTCGACCTTCAGAAGGTCCGACTCGACGTGAAGATCCAGGCTGAGGTAGCGGTCGTGCTCGAAGGTGAAGAGGACGCCCCCGGTATCAAGCAGGGCGGCGTGCTCGAACATATCACCCGTGAAGTTACGGTCGAGGCGCTTCCTGCCGGAATCCCGGACGGCATCTCGCTTGACGTCTCCGAAATGGAGATCAACGACACCCTTACCCTCGAGAACCTTGTGGCGCCCGAGGGTGCCGAGCTGATCTCCGACGATCCGGCAGAAGTCACACTGGTGACATTGTCTCCGCCGAGAGTCGAAGAGGAGCCGGAGACCGAAGTCGAAGTCGATCCGGAACTGGTTGGCGAAGGCGAAGGCGAAGGCGAAGGCGAAGAATCCGCCGAAGGCGAGTCCGAAGAGGGCGACGGCGGCGGCGAAGAATCTTCAGGCGAGGAATAGGCCCTGTCCCTTTTTCGCCGGTCGCGCCCCGACGGTGATGGAGGAGCTGCAGCCGGGAACGGGCCGATCCTGATCGTCGGTCTGGGCAACCCGGGCCACGAGTATGAAAGCAGCCGCCACAACGCCGGCTTCATGGTCGTGGAAATGCTTGCCAAACGCTGGGGCATGGGCAAGCCGAAGCAGAAGTTCAAAGGACTGATCAGCGAAGGCAGGATCGCCCCGGGCGGTCCCCGGGTCGTATTGCTCCAGCCGCTGACTTTCATGAATGAGTCTGGAAAGTCGGCCGGTCCCGCGGCCGGCAGCCGCCATATCCCGCCGGAGCGGGTGATCGCCGTCCACGACGAGATCGACCTGCCGTTCGGCGAAGTCCGGACCCGGCTCGGCGGAGGCCTCGCTGGACATAACGGTCTCAAGAGCCTGAAGGCGGGATTCGGCAGCCCCGAATTCTGGCGGGTACGGGTAGGTGTCGGAAGGCCGGATTCGACTGATCCCGAACGGGTCGCCGGTTATGTACTCGGCAAGTTCAGCCAGAGTGCGGATCAGGTGAGCCGGCTGATCGGCGAGGCTGCCACGCAAACCGGGAGACTGGTGGAGAAGCTTGAAAACGACGATTCCGGAGAATTGAATTGAGTCTGACCAGGTATGCAGTAAATGAGCAAGGGGTGGCGCTGATCCAATTCGACCGGCCCGGCTCCCTGAACGCTATGAATACGACAATGCTCGACGAATTGCTGGGGCATATAGCCGAAGCACGCCGTGACGACGAAGTTCGATCGCTGGTCTTTTCTTCCACCGACCACATGGCCTTTTCGGCTGGAGCGGACCTCAAGGAAGAACTCGAGGAACCGGGCAAGGTCCATCGCATGCAGCTTTTCGCCGACCTGTATGACGGCGTGGTCCAGTTCCCGAAACCGACCATTGCGGCCTGTCATGGATATACGGTCGGTGGCGGAGCTGAAGTGGCGATCGCCTGCGACATCAGGATCGGCGGCTCGAACATGCAGATGCGCTTCCCCGGGGCGGCGCTCGGCATCCCGGTCGGGCCCGCCCGGCTGGTCACCCTCTGTGGCCTTTCGGCCGCGAAGTACCTGCTGCTCAGCTCGAACGTGATCAAGGTTGAAGACGCGTATCGCATGAATCTGG
>CALEMO010000026.1 GCA_937910825.1 uncultured Solirubrobacterales bacterium
CGAAAGGTCTACAGGTGGTCAGCAACCTCGACTACTGCCGGACTGAGACCGGCATCGGCCAGACCGACTTTTTGTTCGCGAAGACGGTCGATCCGGGTACCTCGTCCCTGGCTACGGCCGAGGCAGCGATATGCAACGGACCAGGCCGGGGCGGATGGCTCAACATCGAATCGACCCAGACCAGTTTCAACAAGGACCAGTCGAGCCTGACTGCGCTCAACATCTGCGGGCTGGTCGAGCTCAACTCGATCTACACCCGGGCGATAGCGTTGCGGTGATCGCGATCTTCGTTTTCGGCCTGATGCTTCGGAGGCGAAGGAAATACATCGTGCTGAGGGCCCAGGGCCTCCCCTCCAGAGGGCTGCAGATCCTGATCCTGGGGCGGCTAAGCCCGTCCGAGGTACTGCGTGAGCAAGTAGTCCCGCCGTTGGAGTACGCGGGATGGAGGGGGGCACTTGACCCTCGAAGACTTCGGCGGACTACGGAGGCGGGGCTTCGCCGCTGTGCGACATTTGGACGATGGCCAGCCGGGTCAGTTGCGCATCGCGCCGGGGAACTTGACCATGGCTTTCGGCATGTCTCGGCGTGATCGGTCGATTGCTTCCTGAAGGGCCTTGGTGGCCCGGGGCCCGTGGATCGCTCCGCCGTGGCCGGGCAGCAGGTGCTCTGGCACGTAGGTGCCCAGTGACTTTCTTGGCGGTGTCATGCGCATCATGATGTGGACGCCGGCGCCGGCGTCGGTCGGGCAGGCCATGTCATTGGTGCCGATGGCTTCGGCTATGACGAGCGTCTGTGTGTCCTGCCACCAGAGTGCTCTTTCTTTCCAAAGGGGGTTGTCGACCACGCTTATCGCCTCGAAGGGAGTTCCCTTGAGCTCTTCCGGCAGCTTGACCAGCGGCACTTCCAGGCGGTCGGCGATCTGCTGACAGTCGCGGTTGTGGCGGTCCAGCAGTTGAAAAACGGCGACCGGCTTGCCGAGGTCGGCGACCTTGGTCATGGCCTCCTCTTCGTCGACCGGGTCAATGATCCAGACCTTGCCGTCGCTGAGCAGAGCATGCGAGGCACGGGCCATCGGCTCATCCATGACCCAACTGATCCCGATTTCGCTTTCATCGATCTTCATGCCCATAAGGGGAGTCTATTCTGGCGCTTGCCCGGGGGTGAACGACCAAGGGGGGACCCGGCGGAACCCACCGGCCGTTTGAAGTGGCTTCTCATTTAGGATGGCGGCGGTGTTTGCCGAGTACAAAGGTCGGGCGTGATTCCGACCCTCTCTTCGTATCTGATCGGGACCGCCGCCATCGCGGCGATCGTCCTCAGCCTCTGGCTGGGCGGATACTGGCTGCGCCGCTGGATCGTTCCCGAGTTCTCGGGCGCCCTTGCCCGCCTTGCCGAGATCACGATCGGCGTTGCCCTGCTGATTATCAGCCTGCAGGTCCTCGGCACGCTTTCGATCCTCAGCCTCGGCTGGATCGCGCTCGCCTGCACGATCCTGCCGCTGATCGCCGCCGCCATCGGGCATCACTTCGCACCGGAGAATCCCGAGGAGATCGCCGCCCCGAAATTGCCTGTCTGGGCTTTTCTCGTAGCTGTCGGAGTCGCCTCTTTCGTCATAGCTGAGTGGAGTTTCCCTACGCAGCTCAGTCTCGACCAGGGCATGTTCGGTGGGGATACGACCTGGTACCACATGCCGGCGGCGGCCCGATTCATCCAGGAAGGCTCGACCAACCCGCTTCATTTCACTGATCCGCTGCGCCTGGCGGTCTGGTTCTACCCCCAGAGTTCGGAGTTGATGCACGGCGCGATGATCGGGCTGATGAAGAGCGACTGGCTCTCTCCGCTCTTCAACATGTTGTTCATCGGCGTCGGCCTGCTGGCCTGCTGGTGCGTGGGCCGACCATACGGCGTCGGACCGGCCACGATGGTCGGCGGCGCGATGCTTTTGAGCGCCGGGGTGATGATCGAGACCCAGCCTGGCGAGGGCCGCAACGACATTCTCTGTTTCGCCTTCCTGATTGCCTTCGTCGCTTTCCTGATCAACGGTCACCAACGACGCGCCCCGAAGTCCGGGGCGGTGGAGGACAAACCGGATCCCGAGGCGCCGTTGCTCGACAAAGGCCCGCTGATCATCGCCGGCATCGCTGCCGGCATAGCGATTTCGGTCAAGGTTTCGATGTTGGCACCGGTCGGAGTGATCTTCATCGGGATGATCCTGATCAGCGGACGCGGCCGGAGCCTGATCACGGCTGTCTGGCTCGGTGGGGCGCTGTTTGTGGTCGGCGGTTACTGGTATGTGCGCGCAATGATCTATACCGGTGGAAACCCGGTCCCGGCGATCGGCTGGGGCCCGCTCAAACTGACCCAGCCAGACCA
>CALEMO010000027.1 GCA_937910825.1 uncultured Solirubrobacterales bacterium
CGAATTGTCGAAGATCGAAATCTTGTTCTTTGAGATCATCTGGGCGTCGTGCTGCTGGTGGAATGCAGCGCGCTTGCCCATCTTGAAGTCACTGCGCTTGCCGCCGAGCTGCCAGATGATGCGACCGGTCCTGCGGCTGACCTTGTAGACCGCGTTCGGGCCACGGCCCGAGATCAGGATGTTACCGTCTGAAGTTCCCACGATCGAGTTGATGTGGAAATAGTCAAAGGGATTCCCCGGCTTGCGGAACTTGCTCACAAAGGAATCCGAGATTGGCACATGGTCGAGGCTGCGCCACTGCCAGACGACCCGCCCGGTGCGCACGTCGATTTCCTGGGCGATCGAGTCGCTGACCGCCCGGCCGTTCACGAACTTGGTGTCGTAGATGGTGACGAATGCGGTTCCACGCTTGGTCAGGCGGAACTCATGTGAATCGGCGGAAAAGCCGGGGCCCGGGTATACGCGCTTGATGATCTTGTAGTTGCGGTTGGCGATCATGTACGTGTTCTTGCGGGTGTTCGTCTTGCCTGACGGACCCTCGAACCAGGTGATAACCGGCTTGCCCCGGTAAGTCTGCTTGCGGAAGTTGATCGCCCGTGCTGGCCGGAACCAGATCGGCTCGCCGTTGGCGTCGTAAATGATCGCGCCACTGACCTTGGAGCCGATGAAAAGCTTCTGGTTGGACGCTTCGGCCGTGTCCTTGATGATCTTCATCGGTGGCGGCTCCAGATCCGGCCGGCTGCGGTACGGACCCGATTTCGCGCTTAATTGGGCAGCGGAAGCCGACTGGTCGGCCGTAGGACCGCTTCCATTCGAGTCGGAGTCGCCGATCATCACGATCGCCAGAGTGGTCACGATTCCTACAGCTAGGAGCGCAGCGACTGAGAGCAGCTTTGCCGATTTCGTCAAGAGGTACAAGCTTCTTTCCCGTTGGTTGCAGTTTTGGCCGTTTGGTCCTTGAGCATTGTAAGACGTTCGCAGGGTAGAAAGTTGCGGTGGACGCCCCTGCGAGCGCCGGACCGCACCTATCGCGGCCGGGGCAAGTTAACGTAACGATTGCTTCGACCAATATTTCACGTACAACCTGCGGATGGCTAGCGCGATTCCGCTTGATCACGGCGTTTGCTCTGGCGGCCAGCCTCTTGGCCATTCTCAGCCCGATTTCAACCGCCGGCGCCGGGACCCGGCCCAACTTCGTCGTGATCCAGACCGACGACCAGCCGATCGAGCAATTTCGCGCTTCCTGGCGCGATCTTTACAACCGCGATCGCCGGATCATGCCGAATACGATGTTGATGATCCGCAAGCAGGGCGTCGAGTTCCGGAACTATCTCACCCCGTTCCCGCTCTGCGCACCGTCCAGGGCAACTTTGCTTACCGGTCAGTACGCGCGAACCACGGGGTCATCCGCATCGGCGGGGAGCGCGGCGGCTGGGAGGGCTACATCCGTAACCAAATCAGCAGGGAGAACCTGCCGGTATGGCTTCAACGGGCCGGGTACCGCACTGCGCACTTCGGCAAGTTCCTCAACAATTACGGCGGCCCTGCCGAGACGACAGTCCCCGCGGGCTGGGAGCGCTGGGTCACTGACGCCACGGACAATTCAACGCGCGAGGCCTATGGCTACCGCCAGAACATCGACGGCATAGTCACCGAGCCGCTGGGCGACCCTTTCTACGATTTGATCGGCGGCAAGGATCCGCTCGGCTGTCCCGAGCTCGGCCTTGACGTCTGCAACTACCACACCGACTCAATGTCAGAGCAGGCGGCGCAGCACATCCTCGAGGCGGGCAAGCGACCGTTCTACCTGCAGGTTGATTTCCACTCGCCGCACGGCGATTCCCGTCTGCCGATCGGTCCCGAACCGGCCCTCAGGGACTACTACACCGCGATCAAGACGCCGACTCCTCATCCGCCCGGCTACAACGAGGCCAATGTGGCAGACAAACCTTCGTTTCTCAGGTTTGGTGTCAACCGCCTTAACCGGGAGAGATAAACCAGCTCACCCTCGAGAATCGCAAGTCGGTCGAGGCGCTGCAGTCGGTTGACGATGGGGTCAAGCAGATGATCGACGCCCTGAAGCAGACCGGCGAGCTGCGAAATACGTACGTGATCTTCACTTCCGACAATGGCTTCTTCTTCGGCCAGCATCGGATCCACCCGGGCAAGCTGCTTCCTTATGAGCCGGCGACCCGGGTGCCGATGGTGATTCGAGGCCCCGGGATCAAGCCGGGCAGCGTAAGCCGCGAGCTGTTCGCCAACCAGGGCATCGCGCCGACTTTGCTCAAACTTGCCGGCGCGCGGGCCGGCAGCAAACTTGACGGCCGCTCGATGGCCCCATTCTGGAAGAAGCCGAAGTGGCGCACCAGATGACCGATCCTGCTTTCCAGCTTTCAGGTGGCGACCAAATTCATTCCTGGCGACTACCCGGATGAACCGCCGGTGGTGGTACCGAAAAAGGGGGATGCCACCACATCAGCGAAGGTAGCAAGCCACAATTACGTCGAGATCAGGGTCGGGCCGTACAAGTACATCACCTACGAAGAGGGTGACAAGGAGCTCTACGTGATTATCAGGGATCCGGCCGAGCTCAAGAACCGGTACGGCATCCGGCGTTACAGGAAGGTCCAGAAGCACCTGGAAGAAGAACTGAGCAACCTGCGTGCCTGCGAGGGCCGGAGCTGCCGGGCGCTGGCGGCCAGGTGGCCGGCACCGCCCAAACGCTTCTGAGGCCGCTGTGACGCATCAGCCGTTTTGCCCGCCGGATAGCGCTCAGGCAATTGGACGCGCCAGGAAAAGGACACGTTCGCCGGATGGCAGCTGCTCGCGAATCTCGACGTTGAAGCGCCGTTCCAGCTCATATTCGAAGTTCTCGAGATCGTAGTCGGGGTTTGCCCCTTTACCTTTGTTCGCCAGTAGCGCCCTGACCATCGGATCAGTCCGCTTCGGGAATTCGATCAGCAGGGCTGATCCGAGGCCGCGTGCCCAGTCGAGAAATTCGGCGAGCGGGATGTTGGCCGAGATCGAAACGTGGTGGATCAGGGCAAGCGCGAGCATCAGGTCCGGAGCACCGCGGGCTTCCAGTGTCTTTCGTTCGAGGCCTCGCCAGCCGAGACCGGGTGAAGGATCTGCCAGGTTCGCGACCAGAGGAAGGATGCGCGCATCCCGCTCTTCCCGAAGGGAACGATAGAGCGAGTCGACGGTGGCATGGTCGTAATCGAAGGCGACCACGAGGTCGGAAAACTCGGCCGCGATCCGGGAGTAGGCTCCGTCGTTACAGCCCATGTCCCAGGTCAGCGCGGGCCGTTCGGCTGCCACCACTTCGGAAACGAAAGCCTGCTTGGTCTGATCGTCCTCGTCGCTATAGGTGTTGTCCTGTCGGTAGCCGCTCCAGGCCGTCTCACCGGACTTCCAGCGCAGCTTTCCGACCATCCGGCGCATGCTGGCCATATGAGCCTTGACGGCGTCGGGCTTGGTCTTGCGGGTCGTCGTCGCGGAGTCAGGATCGCCCGGGCCCGAGCGGTTCGCCCTGCGGTCGAGCCGTGCATGGAGTGAAGTGTGGAGAAATACGCCCCGCCGCAGGCGGTCACGCAGCGAGAAAACCTTGATCGCATCGATCGGCATGATTCCGTCGATCGAACCCCTCATCCAGGGCTGGAACGGGATGTCCTTATGCGCCTGGAAGAGCAGCGGGTAGAGGTAGAGCATGCAGAACTGTCGATAGCCGACCCAGGGCCTGCCTTCGGGTATCTCCTCGAACGAGCCCACATCTATGAAAACTGGACTCGAGCCCCGGAACTGAACGTTGTAGGGGGTTGCGTCCTTCAGCATCAGGCCTTCATCGACCGCGGCGACCCCCAGGTCGAGCTGCAGCAGGGCTGCATCCTGAAGCATGCTGAAAGTCCACTCGTAGGGGTACGAGATGAAAGGCACACGCTCGTGTTCAAGCACCTTTTCGACCCCGGTAGGAAGCAGGTCGGCGGCACCTTCGAGTACTGAGGGGTCAACTTCGTCGCTCGCCACCAAGTCGCCCCGGCTGACCAGCGTCTCGAGCAACGGACTGGCGGCGAGTACGTCCCAGTCGGCTGCCCCCTCCGGACTGAGCACGCGCAGCACAGCTTCGTCGGTTATCACTACACGGCTGTCTCGGTCCCTGAATGAACCGGGTTCTGCGTTGGCCAAGAGGCCTACTTCTCTGCCGGCTCGTCTTCGCTCGGCTCTGAAGCAGGAGCTGGGGCTGAGCCCGAGGCGGCACCGTCAGTCACGGGCTCGCTTTTTCTCCAGAAGAAGAGCTTGTCCTTGATCTTCGACCAGTAGTGGCGAAGGGCCGCACCGGCACCGGCGATGCCGGCCAGAACTGCGGCGAGCAGCGCACTGGCGCTGCCTGGATCCAGGTATGCGAAAAGTTCCATAAGGGTGACGAATTCCTCTCTGAAGCCGCCCGAGGGGCGACAGTAGAGCGGGGGATGTTACTCGATAATAACCAGCGGGTCGCCACTTGCGATGGCGTCGCCAACCGAAATCGGGAGATCGGTGATCTTGCCCTTGCGGTGGGCAGTTATCTCGTTTTCCATCTTCATGGCCTCGATCACGCAGATCAGGTCGCCTTCTTCGACTTCGGCGCCCTTTTCGACATTGACCTTGAAGATCGACCCCTGCAGCGGCGAGTCGAGCCGGGCCACGCTTGAGCCTCCACCGCCCGCCTTGCGCTCACGCTTCTTCGGCTTGGGACCAGCGGCGGCTCCAGCGGCGGCGAAGCCGGTGGCTTCACCGATCACCTTGACGTCGAAGCGCTTGCCCGAAACCTCGACCAGATAGTCGCGAGCCACCTTCTCGACAGTCTCTTCGTCGTCGGCTTCGGGCAGGCCGACCTTCGGCGGTGCGGTCGTCTTCAGCCACTTCTTGTCTTCCATCAGGTCGCGGCAGGTTTCGCCGCGATCCCACTGTTCTGTTGCGAGGATCTTCTTGTGGAAGGGGATCAGGGTCGACAAGCCGCCGATCTCGTATTCGTGGAGGGCACGGAGCATGCGCTTGGTCGCGGACTCCCGGTCGTTGTCCCAGACGATCAGCTTGCCGACCATCGGGTCATACATCGGGGTCACCTCGGAGCCTGCGATCACTCCGGAATCAACCCGGATGCCGGGCCCTGAAGGTTCGCGATACGAGGTGATCTTTCCCGGGGCGGGGGAAAAGTTCCTGTCGGCCTTCTCGGCGTTGATCCGGCATTCGATTGCCCAGCCGTCGATCTTCACGTCTTCCTGGGTAAGGGAAAGCTCGGCTCCGGCGGCGATCTTGATCTGCTCGCGCACGATGTCGACGCCGGTGATCATCTCGGTCACGCAGTGCTCGACCTGGACCCTCGTATTCATCTCGAGGAAGAAGTATTCGTCACCGACCTGCATGCCTTCGATCGTGCCGGCCGAGTAATAACCGACCGCGCGGGCGGCGTCGGTCGCGATCTTGCCGATGCGCTCACGCATCTCCTCGTCGACATGCGGGCCGGGCGCCTCCTCGATAACTTTCTGGTGGCGACGCTGGATCGAGCAGTCGCGCTCACCGAGGTGGATCACATTGCCCTGCTTGTCGGCCAGGACCTGGACCTCGACGTGCCGGGGATCCTCGAGGTAACGCTCGACATAGACCCGGTCGTCGGAGAAAAATTTCATGCCCTCGCGGCCGGAGCCTTCGAATGCTTCTTCGAGATCGTCCGGCGTCATCGCGACCCGGAAGCCCTTTCCACCGCCACCGCCGACCGCCTTGCAGGCGACCGGGTAGCCGGCTTCTTCGGCCTGGGCACGGGCCTCGTTTACGTCCTTGGCCGCTTCGGTTGCCCCGGGCACGATCGGCACACCGGCCTTCTGCATGATCTCGCGCGCCTGGGTCTTTGAACCCATCGCGTCGATCGCTGAAGCGGGCGGTCCGATGAAAGTGATGCCGGCCTCATCGAGGGCGCGGGCGAAGTCGGCATTCTCGGCGAGGAATCCGTAGCCGGGGTGTACCGCGTCAGCGCCGGACTCCTTGCAGGCGCCGATGATTTTCTCGATCGAGAGGTAGCTCTCGGCCGGAATTGCCGGTCCGATCAGGTATGCCTCGTCGCAGGCATGCACATGAGGAGCGTCACGGTCAACCTCGGAATAGACGGCCACCGAAGTGATCCCCATCTCCCTGCAAGCTCGTGCGACCCGGATTGCGATCTCGCCTCGGTTGGCGATAAGTACCTTCTCGAACATAGGGTCCGGAGTCTATTTGGCGAGGCCGTGACGCGGCGGGTGGCGCGGAGGCGAGCGGCGCCCGGGAACGACCTATGCACGGCTGGCTTCGTCAGACGCTCACCAGGCTTGCTCATTGTCGTGGGACAAATCGCTTCGCCGGGTCGCTTCAATCCTCGCCAGCCGCGCCTAGGACGTCCCCGCGCACCACTCGCTTTGGTGAGAACGGCAGAGCCTCGAGAGCCTTATTGTTTTCATCTTATGATCGAACTCCAGAGTCATTCCGTTGTTTCTGATGGCCAGCTTGAGCCTGCGGGCGTCGTCGAAAAGGCGGCCGAGGCGGGGGTCGAGGTGCTCGCCCTGACCGACCATGACGGGGTCGCCGGTGTGCCGGAGGCGATCGAGGCCGGCCAGCGACTGGGAGTGGAGATCGTGCCCGCCATTGAAATGTCGTCGGTTCATGAATACGCCGAAGACCTCCACATCTGTGGCTACTGGGTCGATCTGGAGAAGATCGCACCGGCCTGCAAGCGGGCCCAGCAGGAGCGGGTCGAGCGCGCGGGCGAAATCATCGAGAACCTTCGCGGCTACGGCTTTGAGATCACGCTCGAAGATGCGATCCGGGAGGCTGGCTCAGCGGACTCGATCGGACGTCCCCACATCGCCCATGCCGCCGGAGCGGCAAACAACATGGGCCCGTTCTTCGAGGAGTACCTGGTGCCCGGTGCCAAGGCTTTCGTCTCCCGCAAGTGGCCAACCGCCCAGATGGCCTGCGAGGTCATTCAGGAGGCCGGCGGTGTCGCCGTGATCGCCCACCCCTACTGGGACGTCAAGGACCCGGAGAAGGTGGAAAGGCTGATCCGCTCACTCGACATCGGTGGGATCGAGGTCTTCTACCCCTCGCATACCCGCAAACAGACCGAGCACCTGCTCGGACTGGCCCGCGAGCTGGGAATCAGCGCAACTGCCTCCTCCGACTACCACGGTCCGACCCACAAGACCTTCAGCCGCTTCGGCGCCTACCAGACCTACGACCTGGGAGTTCCCGAAGTCCCCCCAAAGCTCTAGTCGGGCACCGCGCCCTGCCCCGCGGCCCAAGACGTGACTGCCCCGGGAAGCCCTGAAGCCCTGAAGCCCTGGTGCCGGATGCGTCCGGGATGCCTCCAGATACCTTCGGGATGCCTCCAGATGTCTTCGGGATGCCTTCGGGATGCCTCCAGATGCCTCCGGGATGCCTTCAGCCCCTCCCAAGGCTGCACGGCCATCCCTGCCCGTCACGACGTCCCCTGGGCCGAAACAGGTTCGCGGGGCGATCGTCACCTCATAATGGTGAGGATCGCCCCGGTAATTGCTGACTCAATTCGATATTGAGCAGTTCGGTTACGTCGGTTGGGTGATTCACGACCATGTCATGGGTGAAACGCAGCACGTTGTATCCGGCCCGCTTGAGTCTGTTTTCGCGAGCTGCGTCATTGACGAAGGACATCCGACCCTGATGGAACTCAAATCCGTCCAGTTCGACGACCAACCCCGCGGTCGGCCAGAAACAGTCCACCTCGTATCCCAGGAGTTTCGCGTTCACCTCAGGCCCTGGAATCCCGTTGCAGCCGCACAGTTCCAGGAAGATTGCTTCGAGTTCTGATCGGGTTCTGTGAACGGAAGGATTGCGAAGTTCGACGAGTCGCCGAAAGGTCGTTATCCCGGGAATGCCGGAACCCCTTGCGGCGCACGCCTTCAGTTCGGGAACCTTCAACAGGTCCTTCCGGTCAGCTTCGTTGAACGCGGCTTGGAGATTTCGTTCATCCAGAGCTTTGGCCAGATCAAGCAGGGTACGAGCGACGGATGTCACCACGAGGCCTTCTGTGCGGGTCACATCTGAATCGCCCAAATACTCACTTCTCTTGACGCAAAGAAGACGCCTAGCGACCAATCCCGGAGGTTCGAGCCAGAGGCGCGATGGACGCCGGCTTTCGGGCCGGAGAATTTCGACTTGGCCGCGCCACCGAAGAAATCCCCAGAGCGATGCGGCGCTCCTTCGCGCGAGCACTGACCCATCGCCTGCGCCCAGGGCTCCTGCGGCCAGCACGGCCTTCTCGGTCGTGACGGCTCGTCCGAAGGCATAGACCCCGGAGCAGACCGGCAACAACCACCCGGCCCGGATTCGGCCATCGATTGTGCGGCTGGGCATGCCTGCTTTAAGGAGCTGTGCCCTGGAGGCCAGACCTTGTTGCCCCGCTGCAATACGAGCGATGGTTTCAGTCGCCTGATGGCTTTCGAATGGCACACGGTTAGCTTCCTGTCCACGATCTCAGAAATGGTTCAGACAGATGACTATTCGCCCGCGAGCGTGCAACGATTTTCAGGCTGATTTTCACCTCAGGTTGGTGAAGATCACCCCGGGAATCCAGATCGCTCACCCTGGGAAACGCGAAGGGCGGCCCTGGGGCCACCCTTCGGTGAAATGCGTACTGCAGTGAAGCGCTTGCGGCTCGCTGATGCGAGCGATCGGCGCTGGCTACTGCGAGCGCTTGCTTCCGGGTGCTACGAAGCGACTGCTGCCGGGATGAGCTCGCGCACTTCCAGGTACGCGATCAGCTTGGCTGCCGATTCGGCCGGCTCTTCTTCTTCGGTCTTGATCGTGACTTCGGGGTTCTCCGGAGCCTCGTAGGGATCGGAGACGCCGGTGAATTCCTTGATCTCGCCAGAGAATGCCTTGGCGTAGAGACCCTTGACGTCACGCTCGGCGCAGGCGTCAACTGAGGCTTCGATGTAGACCTCGATGAAGCGATCGCCCATGTTCTCGCGGGCTTCGTCGCGGATCGCCTTGTAGGGCGAGATCGCAGCGGTGATGACCGGGGTGCCGTTGCGGGAGAGCAGGTCGGCTACGAAAGCGATGCGACGGACGTTCGTATCGCGATCTTCCTTCGAGAAGCCGAGGCCCTTCGAGAGGTTCTCGCGAACGATGTCGCCGTCGAGGATTTCGAGCTTCGAGCCCCGTGCGGCCAGCTCAGTGGCGAGCAGTTCGGAAATGGTGGTCTTGCCGGATCCGGAGAGTCCGGTGAACCAGAGAGTGAATCCTTTGTCTGACATGAGTTAGTTGTCCTCCTTGTAAGCGTCGATCAGGATCTGGGCGACCTCAGGGCGTGAGAATTTGGGCGGCGGCATTTCGCCGTTGCCCAGCATCT
>CALEMO010000028.1 GCA_937910825.1 uncultured Solirubrobacterales bacterium
GATGGCCGCCCGCGACATCCAGGCCTTGCCGAAGCTTGAAGGAACGGTCCACGTGAACATGGCGCTGGTGCTCAAGTTCATGGCCTCGTACCTGTTCAACCCCGATCCGGACCTCGAGATCCCCGAGCAGCAACTCGAAGCCGGGGACGACGAGTTTCTCTTCCGGCAGGGGCCCGCAAGAGGGCTGTCGAAGATCCGCTTTTCTCCATTCGAGCGGGCATTCGAGCCTTTTTTCCAGGTCCCGAACGTGGCGCTGTTTGCCGAGATGGCCGAGTCCTTCAAGCAGTTCCTGGTCGACGCCGGCCCGGACGAAACACAGCAGAAGGACCTCGACTACCTGCTCACTCTCGGCGAGATTTTCACCCTTATCCCGTATGCCCAGTTGATCCTCGAACAGGCGAAGCTGGTCGGCCTGCCCGAAGACACTCTCGACCAGATCTTCGACGTTCTGGTCCGCGACTTCTCCGCCTACGCCGCCGAACTCCACGGCAAGACTTCAGCAACCGAAGCCCAGCAGGACTGGGCCAGGGCTGCGATCACCAAGCCGGTCGTCGACAAGCAGCGCTTCGAGTCGGTCTGGGCAAAGACCAGGGCGCTCGCCGGCGAATACGAAATGAAGCCCTAGCCCGGAAGCGATGCCCCGGGGCGGAGGTTCTCAGCTCCTGATGATCTGGGAGCCGCCGGTGATGGCGTCGCTTCCGTCGGGGAAGCGGATCCAGGCCTTGTTGGTTCCGTCGTAGTCGGGAGCCCAGAGCACCAGGGTCGCTTCGCCCTTCTCGTTGACTTCAACCTGCTCGGCGCCTTCTTCATCGAGGCCACGCCAGATACGGACGAACGGGTTGTTCTCCCACTCTTCGCCGACTGTGCTGGGTTCCTTGTGGCCGGGGTGGATCCGGGTCTCGGGGGGCAGCGTCATCAGGCGCTCCATGATCGAGTTCTTCAGGTCTGCGAAACCGGTGGCGCCCGGCGCCATCGTGCCGCCCACAGTTCCTTTGAAGATCACGTCGGCGGTGATCACGTCGGTGTCGTTGATCAGGATCGCATGATGGCCGGCCGCGTGGCCCGGGGTGAAGATGGCCTCGATCTCAAGACCGCCGGTCTTGATCACGTCACCGTCGTTGAGCATCTCGTCAATCGGGAAATCGACCCTCTCGGCGGTGACCGGATGGGCGAGGATCGGGATGTTCCGCTCTTTGGCCAGCTCACCCAGGCCGACCACATGGTCCCAGTGGTCGTGGGTGAGAATGATGTGGGTCAGGTCGAGTCCTTCGCGGTCGACCCGTTCCAGCAGGGGTTCGATCACGCCGTTGCTGTCGACCAGGACGGCGGTGCCGCCGGGTTCGTCGCATACGAGGTAAGCATTCGAAAGCCAGTCAGCCTGTTCAACGCGCTGAAGTATCAAGGGGAACCTTTCTTGCGTTTCAGTTGAATTTGATGACGCTGCGGATGCCGTCATGGGCTTCCATCAGGTCGAAGCCTTTGTTGACTTCATCGAGTGTCAGCTGGTGGGAGAGGAAGGGGTCAACGTCAATCTCCCCGTTCATATACCGGTCGATCAGTTCAGGCACCTGGTCGCGGCCCTTGACTCCACCGAATGATGATCCCGCGATCCGGCGGCCGGTGATCAGCCAGCGCGGAATCACGTCAAGGGTCTCGCCTTTGCCGGCCACGCCGGCGATCGTGCAAAGGCCCCAGCCCATCCGGGCTGATTCGACCGCCTGCTCCATCACTTTGACCAGGCCGGTCGCTTCGAAGGTGTAGTCGGCGCCGAAGCCACCGGTCATTTCGAGGATCTGCTCAACCGTATCTCCACTAGCCTTGATCACATCGGTTGCGCCCTGGGCGCGGGCCATTTCAAGGCGATCGTCGGAAAGGTCGACGCAAACGATGCGCTCGGCTTCCTGGAGCCGGCAACCGGCGACGGCTCCGAGGCCGACCATGCCGGCGCCGAAGACCACGCAGGTGCTGCCGGGCTCCACATTGGCCGTATACATCGCCGCCCCGAGACCGGTTGAGAGGCCGCAGGCGAACAGGCAGGCCCGGTCGAGCGGTGCCTCCGGGTTGATCTTTGCCAGGGCGATCTCCGGCATCACCGTGTATTCGGCGAAGGTCGAGGTGCCCATGAAGTGTCGGATCTCTTCTCCGTCACGGGAGAGCCGGGTCGTACCGTCAGGCAGGTGTCCGAGACCCTGTTCGGCGCGAATCGCCATGCAGAGGTTGGTCCTTTCGTCGACGCAATGGACGCATTCCCGGCACTGCGGAGAGAAAAGTGTGACCACGTGGTCACCGGGCGAGAGCGAAGTCACATCCGGGCCGACGCTTTCGACGACGCCGGCTCCTTCATGGCCAAGCACGGCCGGCGCATAACCCGAAGGGTCAGCCCCTGAGGCTGTGTAGAGGTCCGTGTGGCAGACGCCGCAGGCCTCCAGCCTGACCAGAACCTCCCCGGATCGGGGCTCGGCGAGGTCCACCTCCTGGACCACGAGCGGTTGACCGAATTCCTCGAGAACTGCCGCACGCATCTTCATGTCGCGATCTTAGTTGCTCCAAGGTCCGGCAATAGGACTGGTTCCAAAAACTGTCGCATGGCGACAGTTTTTGGAACCAGGGTGGGTCGGACCCGGGTCGAGTGGGGGAAGAAAAGACCCCCGCCGGGTGCCGACGGGGGTCATGACTGGACGAAAGAACAGGGCCGCGCGTCCCGCGGCCCGCTTCTCGGGTGCTCCTACTTGATGAAGAGCATCTCCACGTACTTCGGCAGCGGCCAGAATTCGTCGGCGACGATGCGCTCGAGCTTGTCGGCGACTACGCGCACGTCGGCCATCGCGGCGAGCTGGCTGTCCCTGGCGTATACCGCCAGTCCGAGCAGATCTTCTTCAATTCCGTCCGGGTAGATGTTGGCCGCTTCCAGCGCCTTGGTCGTTTCGATCAGCTGATCGGTCAGGTCCCGGGTCTCGGTTTCGAGGACGGCCGACTTCGCCGCGTCCAGCAGGGTCAGGTGCTTGAGGGCGGCCGGCATGATCAGGGTCCGCGCGATTGAAGCCGCGGTCTCTGCTTCGATGTTGGCGCCGATCGCATACTGCTCGACCCAGACCTCATAGCGGGCTTCGAGCTCACGTTCGGAAAGCACGTTGTACTTGCTGAAGCTCTCGACCGTGGTCGGAGCGATTACTTCCGGGAGAGCATCCGGGGTGGTGCGCAGGTTCTTGAGGCCGCGCTTGGCAGCCTCCTCCTGCCACTCTTCCGAGTAACCGTCGCCGCTGAAGCAGATCCGGCGGTTTTCCGTGTAGGAGGCCTTGACCACTTTGAATACCCCGGCGGTCAGGTCGTCGCCACCGACGGCTTCGAGCTTTTCGCTGAGATCGTCGATCGCTTCGGCGACGATCGTATTCAGCACCGTATTGGTGAAAGCCAGCGACATGCTGGAACCGAGTGCCCGGAACTCGAATTTGTTGCCGGTGAAAGCAAACGGCGAGGTCCGGTTGCGGTCGCCACCATCGAGCGGAAGCGCCGGAAGCACGTGGGCACCGAGGTCGAGCGTCGCGTCCGGGGTGTCCGGGTCACCTTGGCCTGCGGCAATCGTATCGAAGACCTTTTCGAGTTCGGCTCCGAGGAAGACCGAGATGATCGCCGGCGGCGCCTCGTTGGCGCCGAGGCGATGGTCCTGGCCGATGTTTGCGACTGTCGCCCGCAGCAGGCCCTGATGCTTGTTGACCGCCTGAATCACTGCAGCGCAGAAGAAGAGGAAGCTCAGGTTTCCGGAAGGCGTATCGCCCGGGTCGAGCAGGTTTTTGCCGCCGTCTGTGCCCATCGACCAGTTGTTGTGCTTGCCCGATCCGTTCACTCCGGCAAACGGCTTCTCGTGGAGCAGGCAGACGAGGCCGTAATCCCGGGCTTTGTTCTGGAGAACCTGCATCAGCAACTGCTGGTGGTCCGAGCCGACGTTCGAGTTTTCGAACATCGGGGCTATTTCATATTGAGCCGGGGCGACTTCGTTGTGGCGGGTCGTGATCGGTACGCCAAGTCTCGCCAGCTCGTTCTCGCAGTCCATCATGTAGGCGAGCACCCGCTCGGGGATCGCCCCGAAGTAGTGGTCGTCCAGCTCGTGTCCCTTGGCTGGCTGCGCTCCAAAGAGCGTACGTCCAGTGATTATCAGGTCCGGTCGCGCGAAAAAGTACTGCTCGTCGATCAGGAAGTACTCCTGTTCGGGCCCAACGGTCGTGACCACCCGGTTCGAATCATCGTCACCGAGCAGGCGCAGGGCTTTCACCGCTGACTTCGAGAGGGCATCCATCGAGCGCAGCAGCGGGATCTTGGCGTCGAGCGCCTCGCCGGTCCACGACGCGAAGGCCGTAGGAATGCAGAGCAGGGTGCCGTTCGGGTTGTCAAGCAGGAACGCCGGGCTGGTCGGATCCCAGGCGGTATATCCACGGGCTTCGAAGGTCGCGCGGATGCCGCCGGTCGGGAAAGATGACGCGTCAGGCTCACCCTGGATCAGTTCGCTGCCCTTGAACTTGGCAATCGAGCTGCCGTCAGGTGTGGGACCGAAGAAGGAGTCGTGCTTTTCCGCGGTCAGGCCGGTAAGGGGCTGGAACACGTGGGTGTAGTGCGTTGCTCCGTTCTCGAGGGCCCAGTCCTTCATCGCGATCGCGACTGCGTCTGCGAGCTCTACGTCGAGGGCTTCCCCACGCTCCAAGGTGCCCTGCAGGCGGGCGAAGATATCGTCAGGAAGTCGTTCACGCTGAGTCTTGATTGAAAAGACATTGCTGCCGAAGATGACGTTTTCTTCCTTGGTCAGGTCGGCAGATTCGACTGAGGACCCGTTCGGGGCCCATTGCGCTGCGGTTACATTCGAGTGACGAACTGTCATGTGATGCGGATCCTCCTGTTGGCAAGATTGATGAAAAAGCGAGAACCAAACTACCCTGCGGCAGCCGATCAGCCCCTTGTACGAAAGGCTAACGTTAGTTGAGGAGGTCCGTCCTGTGGGATAGCGGCGACCTTCCGGCGACCGCAGGCGGGTAGTTCTCGTGCGTATTGTGACGTTCTCGGGCTCGCAGCAGTCAAGCCGCAGCAAACGCTCGCCGCGGGGGTTGGTACTTTTGATGGTGATGTAGCAGCTTTCTGAGATTCAACGCCGGGATTCGGGGGCGACTCTGAACCTGGTTGATGGTGAGCCGACGAAGAATGGCACCTGGCAGGCGAACTTCGGTTGCGTGATCCCGCATGCGGCGGTTGACGGGCCAGGGGTCGAACCGGGCCGGGCACTTCTTTATGGACATGGTCTGATGGGCTCGATTTCAGACGAGATTGATGCGGAGCCGCAGCTCGAGCTGGCCGATAACTACGGTTTCGTGATCTGCGGTACCGATCAGATCGGCATGTCCGCCGCCGACGCCGGTCCAGTGGTCGCCGCACTGAACGACCTTGGAAGCGATCCAGTCATCGATACCACGTCCGGCCGGGCTTTCTACCGTGGCAACAGCCAGGGGGGATCATTGGAGGTGCGCTAACCGCAATCTCCCCTGACATCGACCGGTCTTCGCTTGGAGTGGCTGCGATGAATTTCTCGGCGTTGATGCCGCGCTCTGCCGCATGGCCCGTGTTTTCGTCGATCTTCAACCCCTCCTACCCCGACGAGATGTCCTGCCCGTTGCTCCTGGGCCTGGCCCAGATCCTCTGGGATCGCGGAGAAACGAATGGCTATGCGCACGTCATGACAAGCGACAGACAGCCGGATACACCGCAGCACAAAGTCCTGATGGACGTTGCCTTCAGTGATCACGTGGTCAGCAACTGGCAGTCAAATGTCATGGCGAGGACGATCGGCGCCCGGGCGGTCAATCCGTTGGTCTACGCGAACCGCTGGGACGGAGTCGGCCAATCAGATGATTTCGAGCTTTCTGGATGTTGTCGGAACGGTTACGAATACCTGCGCGCCGGGCGCATGTTATGCGGCTGGATTAACAGGCCCCTTAGCCGGGAGAGCCACCAAGAAACGACCGCAATCGGTTCCGCCCCCCAGCTTAGGTAGCATCCCTTTTTTCTGGAAGGAGGCTCCGACGGCGGGGAGAATTACAGGGTAGCTCAGATTGACGACAGCCAATCAAGCAAAACCAAGCCAAGGTTCTAGCCATGGACGATCTTCAATTGTGCTCAGAGTAGTAACTCTGGGACTGCTAGTCGTCGCCATCGTTCTTGTCGCGTCGCTGATTTTCGGCGGCGAATCGGGCTATA
>CALEMO010000029.1 GCA_937910825.1 uncultured Solirubrobacterales bacterium
AATGCGGCGTCCCACTTTACATACACTCCTCTAAATGGCTGAGACCACGATCACCGAGATCACGATGCCCGAAATGGGCGAATCCGTCAGCGAAGGCACGGTTCTCGAGTGGCACGTCGCAGTCGGCGATCTGGTCGAAGAAGGTCAGACGATCGTCGAAGTTTCGACCGACAAAGTCGATGCCGAAGTACCGGCCCCGGTCGCCGGCCGGATCACGAAGCTTCTGGCCGAACCTGATGACGAAGTTGCGGTAGGTGCCGCCCTGGCAGAGATCGATCCGTCGGCAGAAGGTGGCAGCGAGGCCCAATTTGCGGAAAGCACGCCGGATACGACCGACAACGGCAGTGGGCCAGAACCGGCTGCCGGCGGAGGCGAGCCGATCACGGTGGGCATGCCGGAGATGGGCGAATCGGTCACTGAGGGCACCGTGCTCGAGTGGCATGTGGCGGTCGGCGATGTGGTCGAGGAAGGCCAGACGCTGGTCGAAGTGTCAACCGACAAGGTCGATGCCGAAGTCCCCGCGCCCGCTTCGGGCACAGTTACGAAACTCCTGGTCGAGCCCGACGACGAAGTGGCGATCGGCGCAGGGCTGGCCAAGCTCGATCCTTCGGCAGCGGCTGCTGCTGGTGGTAGCAAGGCTGCACCGTCCGCCTCCAAATCTGAACCTTCGGCGACACCGGCGAATGGCATGACCGACCCGGGCAACGGGCGCGCGAGCCCGGTCGCAAAGCGTGTGGCGGCATCGGCGGGCCTCACGCTTGAACAAATCAGCGGTACCGGACCGGACGGCAAGGTGCTGAAGAGCGATGTGCTGAAGGCGGCTGATGGCGGCGTTTCGACTGTCTCGGCAGACGCCGACGAGAAGGTCCTGCGCGGCCCCGCGGGCATGCTCGCCAAGGCAATGGACGAAAGTCGCTCAATACCAACGGCCACCTCTTTCCGCACAGTGGCGGTCGATACGCTCGACGCGAAGCGCAAGGGGTTGAACGCCGCCCTCGCCAAGCGCGGCATGAAAGTTTCGTTCACTCACCTGGTCGCCTGGGCGATCGTGCTCGCCGCCCGCGAGTGGCCGGGCATGGGCCGTCACTTCGAACAGCGCGACGGCAAGCTTTACTCGGTAGGCAAGGGCGCGGTCAACCTGGGGATCGCGGTCGACATCGAGAAAAAGGATGGCTCCCGGGCGCTTATGGTCCCGACGATCAAGGGCGCGGACGCGATGGAATTCACTCAGTTCCACGCCTATTACGAAGAACTGATCACCAAGGCCCGCGAAAACCGCCTCACGCCGGATGATTTCGCGGATACGAACATCACCCTGACCAACCCGGGTGGAATCGGGACCGTCGCATCAGTTCCGCGCCTGATGACCGGCCAGGGAACGATCGTCGCCGCCGGTTCAATCGCCTACCCGCCCGAGTGGACCCATGCCGACCCGGCGAGGATCGCCCAGCTCGGCGTATCCAAGGTGATGACCCTGACTTCTACTTACGACCACCGGATCATTCAGGGGGCCGAATCCGGCAATTTCCTGAAGACCCTGGACGGCCTGCTCGCCGGGCAGAACGACTTCTACGAGAAGGTCGCCGCAAACTTCGGCCTCGAAGTATCTGTACTCGCCGCGGCCGAGCCCAAGGCATCGCTGGCCCCGCCGCTTGCGGCCGAATCGCAGAGGGGTTCATCGATGGCTGGCCCGCCCACCCCGGAACTGCTCCAGGCCGTACAGGCCGCAACTTCGCTGCTCAAAGCTTTCCGCACGCACGGACACCTTGCGGCGCACCTCGATCCGCTCGGCAGGAAGCCGAAGGGCGATCCGGCCCTCGACCCGGAAACCGTCGCCCTGACGCCGGAACTGATGGCCCAGATCCCGGCGTCGATCCTGAGGATCGGCGTTCCGGGCGAGACGCTGCTAGAGGCGCTGCCGCGGATGCGGGCCGAGTACACCGGCTCGATCGGTTACCAGTTCGAGCACATCTCCTCGCATCAACAGCGGGTGTGGATGCGGGAAATGATCGAGACCGGTACCCATCGCCAGCCGCTGACCGCCGACGAAAAGAAGCGGCTTCTTGGCCGCCTGATCGACGTCTTTGAGTTCGAACGCTTCATCGAAAAGGCCTACCTCGGGCAGAAGATGTTCTCGATCGAGGGCCTCGACGCGATCGTCACCATGATTGACGAGCTTTCGTCGCTGGCGATACAGGGCGGCGCCGGCGAGGTCGTGCTCGGCATGGCCCATCGCGGACGCCTCTCGGTCCTCACCCACAACGTCGGCCGGCCGCCCGAGTCAATCTTCGCCGAGTTCGAAGGGTCGAAGCGAATCGAAGACGTCAAGGCAGTTGCCGCGATTCCCCACGGCGGCACCGGGGACGTCAAGTACCACTACGGCCACGAGGGTTCTTTCGAGGACAACGACGGCAAGTCGATCAGCGTTCATCTTTATCCCAACCCGAGCCACCTCGAATTCGTCGACCCGGTGGTCACCGGCGCG
>CALEMO010000030.1 GCA_937910825.1 uncultured Solirubrobacterales bacterium
ACATTTTCGGCCACGACGCGGTCAAAAAATACGCGACAGCGCGCGAGGCGGTCGGTCTGGCTCCCCAGGAAATCAACCTCGACTGGTTCCTGACCGTCGAAGAGACCCTTGACTACCACGCCGGGTACTTCGGCATGAAGAAACAGGACCGCAAAGCCAGGGTCGCTGAGTTGCTCGACGCGTTTTCCCTGACCGACAAGCGGGACGAGAGAACGCGCACCCTGTCTGGAGGGATGAAACGCCGGGTCGTCCTGGCCCGGGCACTTATGCACCGCCCGCGCCTGCTGATTCTCGACGAGCCGACCGCGGGCGTTGACGTCGAATTACGCCTCGAACTCTGGCAATACGTCAAGCAAGTCAACGAGGAAGGCACGACGATCCTGCTGACCACCCACTACCTCGAAGAGGCCGAGCAGCTCTGCAGCCGCATCGCTTTCATCAATGACGGTGAAATCGTGGCCGAAGGCACCAGCGATCAACTGGCCGCGAGGTTCGGTGTCTCCAGCCTTGAAGATGCCTACCTCGAGCTGGTGGGCCGCAAGGAACTTTCCCGGGCCCACGTCGGTGGAGACGCGCCGTGAGCCCGTCGATGGTGCGCTTCTTCTCGTTGACCAGGCGGGAAGTCAGCCGTTTCGTGAAGATCAAGGGGCAGACCATCGGTGCGCCCCTGCTGGAGACTTTCCTCTATATCTCGGTCTTCGGAGCCGCGCTCGGCACCAGGGTGGGCGACCTCGACGGGGTTGACTACACCGTCTACGTGATCCCCGGTCTGATCCTGATGGCCTGGGCGATCAACGCCTTCACCAACAACGCCTCTTCGATTCTCCAGCAGAAATTCCAGCGCTCGATCGACGACCAGCTCTCTTCCCCGGCCTCCCCGATACAGCTGCTGATGGCCTTCACGCTCGGCGGCTTCCTGCGCGGCATGACCATCTCGGTCATCACCTTCGTCCTGGGCAGTTTTCTGGTCGACCTGCCGGTCGAACATGTATGGGTCCTGATCGCGTCCCTACTGCTGGTCGGCATGTTCTTTTCACAGATCGGCGTCCTGATCGGGGTCAGGGCCGAGCAGTTCGACGATGTTTCATTCGCCCAGACCTTCATCCTGCAGCCGCTGATCTTCCTCGGCGGCATCTTCTACTCCGCTTCGCTGCTGCCAGAGCCGTACCAGACGCTGACCCACTTCAACCCGGTCTACTACATGATCTCGACCGTGCGTTACGGATTCCTCGGAATCGCCGACGTCAGCATCTCGCTTTCGCTGCTGGGGCTTCTGGCGGCGACCACCTTGCTGTTCCTGGTCAATTACCGGCTGTTCGTAACCGGCTACAAGCTGCGCAGCTGAGCGCGCTCAGCCGAAAACAGCCTTTTCGACCAATTCGATGCGGTTCTCGCAGCTGATCACTGCGGGAGCTTTGCCGAGAGCCGTATCCGGATCCTTGAGGCCGTGGCCGGTGAGTACACAAACGATCGTCTCCGGTTTGTCCATGCCTTCGACCACAGGTAGACCGTGGGTAAGGATGCCGGCGACTGATGCCGCCGAGCCGGGCTCGCAGAAGACGCCTTCATTCGATGCCAGCCAGTAGTAGGCGTCGAGTATCTGTTCGTCGGTGACCGCCGCCACCCTGCCTCTTGAAGTGTTGAAGGCGTTCATCGCTTCTTCCCAGCGTGCCGGGCTACCGATCCGGATGGCCGAGGCGATCGTCTCCGGGTTGGCCACCGGAGCTCCGTCAACCAGAGGTGCAGCACCGGCCGCCTGGAATCCGTAGAGGATCGGTGAGGTATCCCGCTCCTGGAATCCCTTCCAGTAGGCGGTCACGTTGCCGGCATTTCCGACCGGGATCGCCAGCGCATCCGGGGCATAACCGAGCTCGTCGATCAGCTCGAACGCAGCCGTCTTCTGGCCTTCGATGCGGTAG
>CALEMO010000031.1 GCA_937910825.1 uncultured Solirubrobacterales bacterium
CTGGCCGGAATGGTGGCCGGGACTGGTCTCGGTCGAAGAAACGGCCCAGGGCGGGGATGACGGAATCGGGCAGCGGGCAACGTCGCATTGGCGGGGCCCCCTCGGTTATTCGATCGAATTTGAAATCGAGACAACCGACCGGACTTTCCCGGGGCGCCTGGCCGGCCGGGCAACCGGCGATCTGGCGGGTCTTGGCACCTGGCTGATCGGCTCGGTCACCGACCCGGAGCCGCCGGAGGGCACCTGGACGCAGATCGTCTACGAATGGAACGTGGTCATGACCCGAAAATGGATGCAGCTGCTCAACCCGGTGGCCAGACCGGCCTTCGTTCACGCCCATGATTACGTGATGGAGCAGGGGGCTGAAGGACTGGCACAGCACTTGAACTGCGAGATACGCGGCTTCGCCAAAGGCGAGGCAGACCGGAACTGATTCGACTTGGACTTGTGGTCATGTGCGCTTGTAGTCCCGATGAGGACGGGTAACCCACTCACCCTCATGACCGGATGCATCTGGTTCGGCGCTTCTATTCGGTTAATTTTACGTCGGCGGCCAGTTCTGTCTTTCCGTTCAGACGGAACTGGATGTCGATCGTCTCGTGCTTGCGATAGGTGCCGAAAAAACTGAAGAACATCGCCGCCTTGCGCATGAAGCTGAGCTCTTCCTTAACGATGTCCCGATTGAACAGGACTTCGTTGTCGCGGACCGAGTAGTCCTCACCTTCCGCCTGAACCAGCCCGTTGATGTAGACGACGATCGGTGCCTGCGCCCCCCTCGGCAGACGGACGAGGCGCCCCGCGGCGTAAGAACCTTTCGGGATTTCCTGGTCGGCTTCCTTGTTCATTGCTCGAGAGACTGCCTGATCGCCGCAAAAATTTCCTCGCGGCTGTCGGCATGCAGCGGTTTTCTGGTCACACCGCCGGTAAAGGCGAGCATGCCGCCATCACCCTGGATGTCGACTCCAGCCTTCGGTGGGGAGAAAAGTCCTTTGCCGGCGACTTCGATCCTGGCCTTGACGAGCTGGTCCGGTGCGTAGTCGCGAAATGCCTTGACCGTCGAAAGTGGACCTTCGGAAAGGGCTTCATCTGCGGCAGCCTCAACTGCCGCCATCGCGGAGTCGAGATCGTTGAAGTTTTGCCTGGAGACGTCGGAGTCGATCCTGACGGTGACTTTCCACTTGGCCATGTCAGTCGTCCCGCGGGTCGGCGGCAGTCCGGTCGGGCAGGCTCAGGCCCCGGGCCGGGTGGCCGGCGGTCCGCTGATCGTATCGCCGCCCGTGCGCTCGGCGATCGGCACGTAGTCGGCCTCACGGGGACCGGTGTAGATCTGACGCGGACGCGAGATCTTCTTGTCGGGGTCGTCGGTCATTTCGAGCCACTGGGCGATCCAGCCGGAAGTACGGGGGATGGCGAAGATCACGGTGAACATGTCCGGCGGTATCTTCATCGCTTCGTAGATGATGCCCGAGTAGAAATCGACGTTCGGATACAGCTTCCTGGACGTGAAGAACTCGTCGTCTAGAGCTCGTTTCTCCAGCTCGGTGGCGATCTCGACCAGCGGGTTGTACTCGGTGGCCTCAAAGACTTCGTCGGCATGTCCCTTGATGATCCGTGCCCGCGGATCGTAATTCTTGTAGACCCGGTGGCCGAAGCCCATCAGTTTCTCTTCGCGGTCCTTGACCTTCTGGAGGTAGTCGGGAACGTTGTCGACGCTCTCGATGTGGCGCAGCATCGTCAGTACCGCCTCGTTGGCACCGCCGTGGAGCCGACCGTAAAGGGCAGCAATTCCGGCGGCGACGGCCGAGTAGGGATCGACGTCGGACGAGCCTACTCCGCGAACGGCGCTGGTCGAACAGTTCTGCTCGTGGTCGGCATGGAGAATGAAGAGGACGTCGAGCGCCCGGGTCAGGCGGGGATCGGGCTCGTAATTCTGCTCGGTCATCTTGAACATCATCGACAGGAAATTCTCTGAATAGGAGAGGTTGTTGTCCGGATACGAGTAAGGCAACCCCATGTTGTGGCGGTAGGAGAACGCGGCCAGCGTCGGGATCTTGGCGATCATGCGGATCGTCGCCAGGTAACGCTCCACCGGATCCTCGAGCTTGTTGGCGTCCGGGTAGAAGGTCGAGAGCGCACCGGTTGAAGCGAGCAGCATGCCCATCGGGTGGGCGTCGTAGCGGAAACCGGTCAGGAACTTCTTTATGTCTTCGTGGACGAAGGTGTGGTGGGTTACGTCGTGGACCCAGGATTCGAGCTGCGGCCGGGTCGGTAGTTCACCGAAAACGAGCAGGTAGGCGACCTCGAGGTAGGTGGAGTGCTCACAGAGCTGCTCGATCGGGATGCCCCGATGTTCGAGGATGCCGGCCTCACCGTCGATGAAAGTGATCGACGAACGGCAGGACGCCGTATTGGTGAATGCCGGGTCAAAGGCCATCATGCCGAAGTCGCTCTCGTGGACCTTGATCTGGCGAAGATCCATCGCCTTTACCGTGTCGTCTTCGATCGGCAGTTCGTAGCTCCGCCCGGTCCGGTTGTCGGTCACGGTCAGCGATTCTTTACTGGCGGCTAAGTCACTGGCGTTCTCAGGCGCCAAAACTTCAGTCTTTTCTTCCGTCCCCATCGATAGCTCCTCGAAATGGCTACTCTACTGATTATTTATCCGGCCAAGTATCGCAGTTTGGGCATGGCACCCGTAGATGGTTGCTGCGGCTGGCCGTCTGACTGGAAAGACCAGCCACGACAGGCATAGGTTCAGTCTGCCCTGAAATCAGTCATCGAGCGCAGGGCCTCGAGCCTTGAGTCGATTTCATCACGGGTCAGACGCGCCACTCGCTCGGTCCCGAACTCCTCGACGTTGAACGACGCAAGAACCGTGCCGTAGCCCATCGCGTTCCTCAGGGCCCCCTCAGTGATCTCGTCGCATTCGCCGTCGAGGTAGCCGAGGAAGCCGCCGGCAAAGCTGTCGCCCGCACCAGTCGGATCGCGCACGTCCTCAAGGGGGAAACCGGGCAGAGCAAAGAAGCCACCGCGGGTGAAAAGCGCCGCTCCGTACTCGCCCTGCTTGGCGACGACTGCCTTGGGGCCAAGTTCCATGACCGCACGGGCCGCACGGGCGAGGTTCGGCTCCCCGGTGAGCTGCCGGATCTCGGCATCGTTGATCAGCAGGCAGTCCACCTCGCCGATCGCTGCCACGAGTGAATCCTTTGCCACGTCTATCCAGAGGTTCATCGTGTCGAGCCCTGCAAATCCGGCGGCCGCACATTGGGAGCGAACCTGACGCTGGAGGTCGGGCTGGATGTTCGCCAGGAAAATCATGTCGCAGTTTTTCGACTCTTCGGAGAGTTTCGGTTCGAATTCGCCGAAGACGTTGAGCTGAGTGTCGTCGGTATGGGCCGTATTCAGGTCGAATTCGTAGTGGCCCTTCCAGAAAAAGGTCCGGGCGCCATCAACCCGCTCGATGTCGGCCGTATTCACCCCGCGCTTCTCAAGAACGTCCAGCTCCGTCTGGGTGAAGTCGTCTCCGACCGGACCGACCACCCTGACGTCGGTGAAAAAGCTCGATGCGAGCGAGAAGTGCACGGCGGATCCGCCAAGCATCTTCTCCCGTTCACCGAAGGGAGTCTGTACAGCATCGAAAGCGATTGAGCCGACAACGGTCAGCGACAAGGTTGAACCTTTCGTCAATGGATTTGAGGCCCGAATCCTAGAGCGAAAGGGGCCGA